>JAYTFA010000290.1:0-13101 GCA_043734765.1 Pseudobdellovibrio sp.
GAATGCAATCTAACTTGTGCAGCAATTTTTTTAACTTTCTCAAGGCCTGAGTTTATAATCGTTGATATTTCCTGCGCAGAGCTTCCGCTCAGCTGAGCCAGCGATCCGATTTCTTCAGCAACGACTGCGAAGCCTTTACCGTACTCACCCGCTCGGGCGGCTTCTACTGCGGCATTAAAAGATAACAATCGTGTTTGAAAAACAATATCGTTGATAACTTTAGTTTTATCGGCAACTTCATCAAAAATTTTAACAAAAGACTCCAGCTGTGTATTGATATCATCGAACTGCGAAACCATTGAATTGGTTATTTCGTTGATATTTTCCATAGATGTGGCCAGCTTTTCTATCGCTTTTTCCCCCTGATGAATAGACTTTACGGCTGTTATTGCCAGTTCCTGCGACTTATTGGCATTCGTGGACGTCTGCTCTACCATCGCATTGATTTCTGTAATTGCCGTCGTCGTTTCGTGAATAGCCTGCCGATTACGAGAACTTACACTCGTGAGATTGTCTGCACTGTTATTTAACTCCTGAGAAGCACCCAGAACATTACTTCCCAGGTCGCTCAGTGTGCTCACAATACTTTCAATACGGGACCTGACTGAAAATATAAACATCAAAGCATAGATAGAAATAATAAATACACAAATCAATATACTTATAAGACCAAAAGTGATTTTTTTTGTGAGAAGTTCCGAGTCATTATAGGTCTGTTTAATTTTCGTTGCCTGAGAATCGGATAGATTAGTGGTAGGATTGGTAAAATCTGAAATAACTTTCGGCCATTTTTCATCCAAAATAACGGCCAGTTTTACTTTGTCATCGGTATCGTAACTTGAGATTAACTCCGTAACTAAATTTTTTGTATAAACAAAACCTTCTGTGGCTTTAATATAATCCGGGCTTGTTTTTGATATAGCGTCCTGCTGCAATTCGAATTCGTGCCAGGTTTTTTCTAATTCATCCCAGGCGGAAATTGTCTTTTTTTTGGATCCTGCAGTTGGCAGGCGATCCGATAGAACAGCCGATAATCGATAGCGAATATCATTCGTAAGATCAGAAATAATATTTAATTTCTGCAATGGAACCACATTTTTTTCGTAAACACTATTTAAAGATTTTTTCCACAATGAAAGTGTAATCAACTCTACGCCGCTGCCGATAAGAACAAAAACAGAGAGTATTAAAGTAATAAATAAAAATTTTCTTAATACATTTTTTTGATTTTGCAACAAACTTAGGGCACTGCTTAAACTACTCATTTATCCTCTTATTTTTAAGGGCCCTTCAGGGGCCCTCAGAATTAACTATTTCTCAGTCGGAAGATTTTTTGCTTTCCACTCAGGAATACCGCCGCGAAACCAATACAAATCTTTTTTACCTTTTTTATTGGCCCATTTGCAGGCTTTAAGTGATTTCCAGCATTCTATTCCATTACACTGAAAAATCATGTTTGAGGCCGGAATTTTTGTGTCATCAAAACTATCTAATGCACTATCGAAAGCCACTTCTTTTTTGCTTTTCTCAGCATAAGGAACTGATACAGCGCCTTTGATGTGTTCTTCCGCATATTCGGTTGCAACTCTAACGTCGAATAATTTTGCGCCCTTACCCATCAGAGCTTGCGCTTCAGAAGCCGTAACCACTTTACATCCCTCTAACTTATCGGGTGTATCCACAGCAAAAGCCGCATGGCTTAAAGCCATCATTCCCATCAGCATCATCAAATTCAGAAATTTCATAATTTTCTCCTCATAATAAATATGGTTTTGTTTCTTATGTGATTGTAGACATTATTAGAGCGAAGAGTAGGCTAGTTTTGGACCGAACCGAAACTCCTAGGTCTAGTTCCAAAATGTAACTCCAAACTAAGACCAAAATTCCATATTTGAACCCCCTCGGGTAACCCTATTCAATTTAAACCACCTTTAAACTAAAATTTATTTGGCATATTTCTTGATTGTGCACTTCTCGTTAAAACAATTTCAATCGCGGGAGCCAAAATGAAAGCTATTCTAATTTCCTTACTCGTACTTGCTGTAACAATAACCAAAGCTGAAGAAATCAGTTCTGCTCGGCCGAGTGCTCCCACTACTGCTCAACTGAGTATTTCCGGAATTACCCGCAACATGACGACCATCAATCCGAGATTCAGCTTGGTCAGTAGCGGCAGTATTACTTTTAATCAAAAGTCTTTGTCATTAACCCTTAATAAAAGAATGCCTCCGTGCGAGCCCGGAATGATGTGTATTCAGGTTATGCCGACTCCTTTGAATATTAAATTATATGTTACCAGGATTGAGGTAACTCAATGTTCTGTAAAATACATAGCCACAACGGCCTCAAACGTAAAATCCGGTGTTTCCGAAGTGGTAACTGTTGAAGACTTTTCTTACTCTAAGTGTGAGAGAATAGCATTAAACTCGGCAGGAACTGTGAGCTACAGCGTAACCGGGATTTCGTCTTTAACTAATCAAGAGGAAACCGCAACGGCAAACCTTTTAGTCGATGGCGAATTTGTCAGAGCACAAAACTGATATGCATTTCCTGTTAGCCTTTTTTGTTCGATTTTAGCTGATTTGATATGTCTCATATTGATACTTCAATTATTTCAGGTATTTAGGTTTGTGATCGACAGGTACAGCATTTGAATTAAATAAAGATATGAAATTACTTCTGTTGATATTCTTTTTGTCACTTAAATCTTTTTCTGCCGAGCAAGATAAGATTATAGGTTCAAATGACCTTGTTACCGTTAGTGCCGATGGCTCAAATATTCCTATTAGGCACAAAGTTTTACTCAATGCTATTGGCCTCTTGAGCTCCCGAGGTTGCACGGTTACGCACATCGGAAATGGATATGCCCTCACTGCCGGTCATTGCTTTGATGCAACAGAAAATTTGATAAAAGATCAACCCTGTGGCGATTTTACAATCGCCTGGGGCTTGCGCAAAGGTATTTCTTCTTACCTTGAATCTAGATGTGAAAGAATTATTGCCGCTCAGAGAAGCGACCTTAACGACTTTGCTATCATTCGTATTTATCCCGAGCCGGACTCTGCCGCTGATTTGGAATTAAATCGAAAAGCTGCGCCCGGCGATGAGTTAACCGTATTTTCACATTCAGGGCATTTGTCTCTTCAATGGTCTAAAAACTGCGTCGTTGAAGCTTTAACAAGCTCTCGATTGCCAAAAGGTAGCCTTAACCATAAGTGTGATACCGACCCCGGAAGTAGCGGCGCTGCGCTTATCGATACGTATACCGGAAAAATTGTGGGAATTCATGCCGGCGGCACTTCAACGGGCGGCGGAATGAACTACGGAACCTTCATTACAAATTCTGAAATTGCCGATATTCTCCGAGAACTGGGATTTAAATAAAGATCAAACTGTATAATGTTACATACAGCGACCAAGATAAAAACACTCTAATGCGCTTAAATCGTTGTGGCTGTGAACGACTTTTGCAATGTATTCAACAATGCGAAATTTTAAAAGAGAACCAACCTTTTCCCCCTGTGCCATTATCGTTGATGAGCAAAGTATAAAGGCTTTTATGATCAATTTTTCCCGAATGGGAGCCATGATCACCACTCAATATTTTTTATCGCGCAAAAAATATATTTCTATTATGTATCAAAATGATAAAAATGAGATGGTCCGGATGCTGACCTACGTGGTTCACTCCACGCCCAAAGAACACTACTATGTTTCCGGATTGCAATTCGTAGGAATAGAATCCCGATAGAGACTCTATCTTCCTCTCAATTTCGGGTCCAACTGATCTCTTAACCCATCACTTATCAATTGGGTTGATAAAATCAAAAGCAATAAACATACACCGGGCATTGTCATCAATTGTGGTGCTGTTTCAATAAATGTTTTTGCATCACTGAGCATCGTTCCCCATTCTGGATAAGGAGCGGGAATTCCCAAACCCAAAAAACCGAGAGCCGCGGTATTTAAAATTGCATCACTACAGCAAACAGCTGTTTGTACAAGAATCGGAGTTGTGCAATTCGGAAACAAGTGAGATTTAATAATTCTGAAATCCGAGGCCCCCAAGGCTCTCGCTGAAACTATATATTCCTTGCTGGATTCAACTAAAGCCGCACTGCGAACCATACGAAACATCAGTGGAATTGATACTAAAGTTACACTCAGAATTGTATTGAGTACACCGCCACCGAGAATAGCCACTACAAAAAGGGCTAACAATAAACTTGGTAAAGCCTGAATAGCATTCATTAACTGCACTAAAATCTGATCAATTTTTCCGCCGAAATATCCGGAGATAACCCCTAGAGTAGCGCCGACAACAATTGAAATACCGCCGACCAACACCCCGATACCCAACGAGAGCTGCGCCCCAACAAGTAAGCGACTGAAAATATCGCGTCCAAGATCATCGGTTCCCAGCCAGTATTTCATAGAGGGCGGCAGCAATGCCGCATTTTCAAAAACTTCCTTATAACTGTAGGGAGTCCATACCGCAGCCAACAAAGCCGTTAACAGAAAAAAAGAAAACAAAACGATACCGATAACAAAACTTTTATTTTTCAGCAATTTTGTCATTGGTTTAAACTCTCTTTTAACTTCGGATTAACAGCCTTTATGAGTTCATCCGTAAGGAAGTTAACGACTATGATAATCAACATGGAATAAAATACGCCTGCCTGTACTGCCGGGTAGTCCCGGGCCTCAATACTTTTGATTATCCATCTGCCCAACCCCGGCCAGGAGAAAATAGTCTCAGTCATAATTGCGCCCGTTAACAATTGTCCAAATGATAACCCCAATGCGGTCAAAATCTGCGGAAGAGCATTTTTAAATATATGTTTGAAGTTAACCTGAAAAGGACTCAATCCCTTGGCCCGTGCCGTCCGGATATAATCTTCTTTTTGGATATCGATAAAAGCCGAGCGGGTTACCCGAACAATAAGCGCCAACGAAACCGTGCCCAATACAAATGCGGGCAACACCAGATGTTTAAGCGCCGAAAAAAAAGCTTCTTTATTTTCAGACAGCAGACTGTCGATCAGATAAAAACCGGTACGGTAAGGAATTTCAAATTCAACAGCAACGCGCCCGGAAACCGGAAACAGGCCCAATGTCACTGCAAAGAAAAAAATAACCAGCAACGCCCACCAGAAAATCGGCATTGCAAAACCTATCGTTGATAAACTGACCGCGCCGTAATCCCAAAATGAATTTCTTTTAACTGCAGCAAGTATTCCTAAAATAATGCCAACGATCGAAGACCATAATATCGCAAAGAAAGCCAATTCAAACGTTGCTGGCCACAAAACTTTGAATTCACTGACTATAGGTTGTTTTGAAACTATAGATTCGCCGAAGTCGCCCACAAGCGTTTTTTTTGTAAAGATAAGATATTGTTCCAGAATCGATTTATCCAAACCGAGGTTTTTTTTAATTTCAGCGACTCTTTCTTCTGATGCTCCGCGCTCCCCGATGAGATGCATAACGGGATCGCCCGGAATTAGCCTGATAACTGAAAAACTCATCAGGCTTATGAACAAAAAAGATAAAAAAAGTTTTAAAAACTTACTTAAGATCGACACTATAGAAATTTTCATGTCCGAAAGGATCTATTTTGTAACCGACAAGCTTATCTGAAATAACTTTATTAAGCTTGGCGTGCGCTATAGTATACCAAGGCATTTGTTTGCTGAAAATCGCCTGAGCTTTTTGATAAAAACCTGTTCTGACCGCCTGATTGGAATCTTCTTTTGCCTTCTGCATAAGAGCATCAAAGTCTTTATCACACCAACGGGCCAAATTGCTTCCCGCCTTAATGGCCCCGCAACCTAAAAGAACGTTCATGAAGTTATCAGGGTCACCATTGTCTCCGGTCCAACCCATCTGAATCATCTGGTGCTCGCCTTTTTTAGATTTCTCCAAGTACACGGGCCAATCAAAGGTCACAAGTTTGATTTTAATTCCGACTTTAGCCAAATCTGCCTGAATCAGCTCACCCAGTTTTTTTCCGTTCGGCAGATAAGGTCTTGAAACCGGCAAAGTCCAAAGCTCAGTTTCAAACCCATTCGGAAAACCCGCCTCTGCCAATAATTTTTTTGATTTTTCAACATCGTAAACATGTGCCGGAGTTGAATTATTATAAGACCACATTGTGGGCGGAATCGGATTTTTTGCAGCCGTTCCCTGTGATCTGTAAATCAGATCAATATAAGCCTTCTGATTTAAAGCCATTGAAATAGCTTCGCGAACTTTTAAATTATTGAAAGGTTTTTTCTCTGTGTTGAAGGCAATGTAACTTACGTTCAGACCTTCGGTTGATATGAGTTTAACATTTTTAAATGTTTTAATCTGTTCGAGATCCTGCGGCTGCGGTTCGCTCATAACATGACATTCGCCAGCTTTCATTTTCTGCAATCGAACCGTTGAATCCGTTACTATCACGTACACTAAATTTTCTATTTTAGGTTTGCCTTTAAAGTACTGATCAAAAGCTTTGAACCGAACTACAGAGTCTTTTTGATAGGATTTAAAAACGAACGGGCCGGTGCCGATAGGGGCGGTTTCAAGAGTTTTCAAACCCTTGCCCGATTTAATTAATGATTTTGCATATTCTTCCGACTGGATACTTGCAAAATCCATAGCTAAATTGGCTAAGAATGGAGCTTCAGGTCTCTTAAGTACAAAAGCCACTGTGTAATCATCTATTTTTTTTACGTCTGCTATCAGCTGATCTAATTCCATTGCTTTAAAATATTCATAGTTTGCAGCTGGAATCGAAAGCGGATGCTTAGGATCCATCTGAGATTTAAATGTGTAAACAACATCATCAGCATTGAAAGTTCTTGTGGGAGTAAAAAATGCGTTTGAATGAAACGGAATATTTTTTCTCAATTTAAATGTAAAGGTTTTTTTATCTTTCGATACGGTCCATGATTCAGCCAGGCCCGGTTCAATTTCAGTACTTCCGTATTTAAATTCAATCAATCGGTTAAACACCGTCTGGGCGCTGGAATTCATGCTTACGCCGTCGGTTACCAACTGCGGATTGAATGAGGAGGGCGAGCCCTCCATACAAAAGATAAAATTTTGAGCAGAATACGCGGTATTGCACGCGATAAGAGCCAATGAAATTAATAAAATTTTCATACGAATTCCTTTTTTATATTTAAGTTCTAAAGTAGGATGGCACAAGAATGAACCTACTTCAACTTTACAACGCATCTAAACAATACGGGTCAAAGATCTTATTTGATCGCGCTCAGTTTTCTGTCAATGAAAATGAACATATCGGTGTGATCGGTCCCAACGGTGCCGGGAAGACCACGCTTTTTAAAATTCTGGCAGGTGAAGAAACTCTGGATTCGGGCGATATCACTAAAGCGAGCCAACTCAGAATAGGGTATCTTGAACAGGAATCCGATTGGAAACTCACTCAAGTGGCTGAGGAATATCTAGCCGAAAAATGCATTAAGCCCATCTGGGATTTGAAGCAAATCGGCAAAAGCATCGGTCTCACTGAAAGCCATTTTCAAAAACCTCTCTCTGAACTCAGCGGTGGCTACCGGATGCGAATGAAGCTGATTTACCTCATAGGTCTCGAGCCTGATCTGATGCTGCTCGATGAGCCCACAAATTTTTTGGATCTTGAAAGTATTTTAGCCCTTGAAAAATTTTTACAGGATTACAAAGGCGCATTTTTACTTATATCGCATGACCGCGAATTTTTACGTCGCACCACGGAGTACACGTTAGAGGTGGAAATGGGAGATATCATAAAATTTCCCGGTCATATCGACGATTATTTTGAGCAGAAAGAAGAACTAAAACGTCTGCAGTTACAGCAAGCCGCCAATCTCGAAACCAAACGCAAACACATGCAGGATTTTGTGGATCGCTTCCGGGCTAAAGCAACCAAAGCCAAACAGGCCCAAAGCAGAATGAAACAACTTGATAAAATGCAGGTCATCGAAATCAAGCCCTTACCCGTGCGAAGCCGGATTAATCTGCCGGAGCCCATTCAAACCGGTAAAGAGGTTCTTTCTCTTAAGAATGCCAGCTTAGGTTACGGCGACAAAGTTATTCTTCATGATGTAAATTTGATTTTTGAACGAGGCAACCGCCTGGGCGTGGTCGGTTTCAATGGTGCCGGTAAATCAACTTTACTTAAATCTCTGGCCGGCAGGCTTCCGCTGATTTCCGGCGAAAAAAAAATAGGTTATAATGTTGAGCTCTCATACTTTGCTCAGCATTTAACTGAGGACTTATTACTTGAAGACACGGTTTTGGATTCACTCCAGCGAAAGGCCTATAAAGACACCACAGCTCAGGAAATTCTGAGTATCGCAGGGTCGCTGCTTTTTTCCGGAGACGATATTTACAAAAAAATTAAAGTGCTTTCCGGTGGGGAAAAAACCAGGGTTGCTCTGGGACAGATTCTATTGCAGAAAAAACCTTTACTCCTCATGGATGAGCCGACCAACCACCTGGATTTCGATACGGTACAGGCGCTGGCCGAAGCGCTTACACAATTTAAGGGAACTCTGGTTGTTGTGAGTCACGATCGCAGTTTTATCAACAAAGTCGCCAATAAAATTATAGAAATTCGGGATGGTTTCGTTGAAATCTATCCCGGTTCCTATGAAGACTATCTGTGGAGCCTTGAAAAAGGCGCACTCAAAGAGAGATTCGCAGTCAACGATCAAACTCGAAAATCCGCTCTGCCGAGTGAGGATGTAAAAGAAGTTAAATTTAACTATAAGGAAACTCAAAAAAAAATATCGTCGGAAATAAAAGAAATACAGCGAAAAATTTTAAAAACCGAAGAAATTTTATTTAATCTGAATAAAAATATTGAAGAGCTGAATAATCGGCTTCTGCAGACGCAAGGCCAACAAGCCCAGCAACTTGCAATCGATTCGGCTCAGCTGTCACGTCAAGTAAATGCAACCGAAGAAATTCTGCTGACACATATGGAAAATCTGGAATTGAAAGAAAAAGAGCTCAAGCTTCTGAGCTCTTGATTATTCACATCAGGTTGATGGCAAACGAAAACATAGGAATAACTTCCCTGTGTTTGGAGCTTATGGATGAAATCACTCCGCCGCTATTTTGCTCTGAATACGAGAAGTTTTTCAGAGCCACAAGAATGCCTACGTAAAAGCTCGATGTAATTTTAGATAAAAAACCCACATCAAATTCATAGCCGCTGCCTTTTGAATATTCGGTGCCCCCGAATGAATACTTGCTTGTCGGGAAATAATGAAAATTCAGATAAAAGTCTTTTTCAGAATAATACCCGGCCGATAATCCCATACTCGTACGGCTCGCAAGCGAAGAATCATTCGAGGAAAGGGAGTAAATAACACCATAAGCCCAGTACTTTTCGATTCTCATAAGTCTTAAATCGGTGTCGGTCTGTTTGTCTTTAGATTTAATTCCGTTGTTATCATAGTCGCGGTCTAAATAAATCGTGTTCAATGAAAACAAAGTGGATTTAAACATGTCGGCACAGGCAACATTAACAACAAAAAGGCTCAATAGAATAATTATTTTTTTCATAACTAAAATAGTACTTAATGTTTTTAAAAGTGAATAGTCTAGTTCACCAGGATATTTCTTTTTTTCCCATTTTTTTCAGCCAGCTGTTTGCTTTTGAAAATGGCTTTGAGCCGAAAAATCCGCGATGTGACGACAACGGGGAAGGGTGTACACTTTCTAAAACCAAATGCTTAGCACGGTCTACAAAAGCGGCTTTTTTTTGAGCATACGCTCCCCATAAAATAAAAACCACGTGATCACAGTTTTCATTAACAACTGAAATAATTTTATCCGTGAGAACCTCCCAACCTTGATTCTTGTGTGAAGCCGCTTTGTCTTTCTCAACCGTCAGAACACTGTTCAGCAGTAAAACACCTTGCTCTGCCCATCTGGTTAAATCACCGGTTTCAGGAATATCGATATTTAAATCTGATTTTAGTTCTTTGAAAATATTCTGTAGCGAGGGTGGCGGGCGAACACCATCCTGTACCGAAAAACACAGCCCATGTGCCTGCCCCTCACCATGATAAGGATCCTGACCTAAAATCACCACTTTTACATTTTCAATGTCGACGAGATCCAGCGCCTTAAAATAGTTTTGTTCCGAGGGAAAAACTATTTTTTCCAAATCAGACTGTACATCAAGAAACAGATTTAATTTTTTTACATAGTCTTTTTCAAGCTCATTTTCCAAAAATTTGCACCAGCCATTAGACAATTTAATTTGTGCCATAGGTTAATTTAATACACTGACTTAAGTTGAGACACATCTGATTATTTGATGAGTCTAAACACAATAAAAAGAATATGGTCTTATGGACTATTTTAAACAACGTCTCAATGTTATCCTATATGCAGTTCAATTGCTCAGAAAGGCAGGTACCAAATGTCTCAAGATTCAAACTTTCTGAAAACCACCCTTAATCTGCTCGAAACAGATCCTGAAATAAAGTCTTACATCTATCAGCAGATACTTGATTTTAACCCCTTTGTTACCCCTGAAACTTTAGTCATGGTGATCGCTCGTGACCCCTTTGCCTGTTATAGTTCAGAAACTAAACCTGAAGACGAGCATGAAATCAGCGACCATGAGTTGCAGGAGCAAGAAGCGCAGGCCATTGGATATAAATACCGAATTGCAGTGGTTTTGAGAGACGGTGACTCCGCAATTGAAGCCGAGGCTTTTAACAATGATGTTTTTGAGGCCATTCGACTGGCCAAAGAAAAACTGGTGGCTCGTTTAATTGAAATTCAAGAGGAAATGGAAAATCCTTTGGATCGAATTATTGCAATAAAAGAAGCGCGGGATAATACCCAGATACACTGATTATTTAAGGCCGTCGGTAAGAAGGTCAGTTTTAACCAATGTTCCGATTAAATCCTGAAGTTGTTCAAAAGACTTTTCCGTCACAGGCAAAGAATTTTTTAATTCCGTTGTTAAAACAGGGACACCTCTTTCAACCCAGAGATAGCGCCCTAAACTTCCCGGAAAATTTCCTAAACTTTTCCAGGGCAAATATTCAAATCTAGGTTTTTGCTTCAGCTTAGGTCCGTCAAAATCCAATACGTTCAAAGGTGTATGAATTGAAATTACAAAATCCGGCTTATACTCTTCAAGGTGCTTCAGATAACACTTTGTTTCGCTCTCAGACCCTGCGGAAAAACCCGGAAATCTTCGTGGGGACCTGTGTGCCTCTTTTTCCCAGTACGTGGTCGCTTTGGTCGGCCAGTCGGCTGTTGGAAAATTACGGTTTAAATCCACACCGTTTGCATTGGTTCGGGTGTTATTTTTAACCCCGTCCGGATTGCCGATCGGAATAATTCTCCAGTTATTTCTTGCTTCTAATTTGCTGAGTCTTTCAAGCCAGAATCTAGCGAGATCGCCGGCCTGCTTTTCATCACCATGGATCAAACTGATAACCAATATTTTTTTAGCTTCGCTTCTTTTGCTCTTGTAGTCTAAATGAAATATTGGTTCGCCATCATGGCTCTGGCAGCCTTCGTGCTGCTCAACCTGCGAGCAAATCGAATCCAATACACTCACTTTAAAATAGCTTTTATAATTTTCGAGATACTTGATACACGACTGTTTCAAAGTGGGAGACTCTGCAAATGAAACCGAACTACTGAGAAGTAAAAAAAGACACAAAATCTGACACATTTTGGGAAGTTGACCATAAGTCTTTAAAAAAGTCCTCATGTTTTTTGGAAGTCCGCCGAAAAGATAACTAGACCTTAGGTCAGGAGGCCATACATGGCTACAAAGAGCAGTTACTTTTTAGCGGTATTATTGATTGCCAATCCGTTCATGCTATTGTTTTTCCAGAACTGTTCTCCTAGCAATCATGAACGTGCTGTTGCCTCTTCAGACCAGCAGATTCAGCGCCAAAGCACCGAAATCGAACCTACCTATAAGGTGGGAAAAAATTTAAAAATAAAATAGTCCAGATGGTTGACTTACACATAAATTACAGTGTAATTTATGTGTATGAAAAGAAATAATCTGCCCCTCCCTTCATTAACAGCAAAAGAAAGATCAGTTCTTCAATTTATTGAAACTGAACTTTTAGCCAAAGGTATCTCACCCTCTTATCAAGAGATCTGTGATCACTTTGGTTTTGCTTCGTTTAATTCGGTTCAGAATTATTTAAAACAATTAACCCAAAAAGGTTATGTGAGCATTCAGCAGAATCAAAAGCGGGCAATTCAGTTGCTTCATTCCGTTGAAGATTTCCATAAAGATTTGGTTGAAAGATTACAGGTTCCGGCAGAACCTTCTCGTGGCTCCTACTCAAGTCAGTCTTCCCCAAAAACTTCTGCATTTGATAACCATTCGAGGGTTCTGCCTATACCTTTTCTCGGCCGCGTAGCTGCCGGACAGCCCATTGAACGGGTTTCAGATAACGAATTTATCGAAATACCGAGAGACTTGGTTAAAAGCACCCATGATTTATTTGCTTTGAAAGTTGAGGGCGACTCAATGATCGATGAAGGTATCTTTAATGGTGACACCTTGGTTGTCCAATCGCAAAAGATGGCCCGCAATGGAGACTTGGTTGTAGCCAGTATTGATCAAGAAGCCACAGTTAAAAGATTTTTTCAGAAACTTAATCCCAAAGAACCTGAGCAAGGAAAATTGATCGAACTTCGCCCTGCTAATATTAAATTGAGCTCGATGTGGTATCACCCGGCTCAGGTTGAAATAAAAGGTTTGGTTAAAGCCTTGTTACGTTCTTATTAAAGTCATATGAATAAACTATTTAGTTTACGTCTTAACCCTGAGCAAGATCTTAAAAATGAAATCCAGAATTTCTGCGTCCAAAATAATATTTTGGCAGGCTGCGTACTTTCAGCGGTCGGTAGCTTAGAATTTGTTAAACTGCGGCTGGCCGGATCACAGGTACTATTTGAATCCGGTGAAACATTTGAAGTCGTTTCTGTAACCGGGACTGTTTCGAAAAACGGATGTCATCTTCATATTTCAGTTGCGAATTCAAAGGGTCAGGTTACGGGCGGGCACTTAATGGATGGCAATAGAATTTATACAACGTGCGAAATCGT
>JAYTFA010000291.1:0-2498 GCA_043734765.1 Pseudobdellovibrio sp.
CAATCCAGAAAATCAAAAGAAATTAAACTGGCTTTTTCAAAGTACGTCTCAAAAGACGTTGTTGAAGAAATTTTAAAAAACGAAGGAGCCATCGAACTGCGTGGACAAAAATATTTTATGAGTGTTTATTTTTCTGATATCAGGGGCTTTACTGCCTTCTCTGAAAAAATGGATCCTATGGAGCTGTCTGAGCTTCTGAATAAATATTTCACCCCGATGTCGGCCATTATCACGCGCCACCAGGGCACAATCGATAAATATATAGGCGACGCAATTATGGCCATGTTTGGTGCGCCGATAAATTATCAGGATCATGCGTTTCAGGCCTGTCAGGCCGCGCTGGGGTGTATCGATGCACTTGCCGTTCTCAATCAGGAGTTCGCTCTTAAAAACTGGCCCGAAATCAAAATCGGAATCGGAATTAATACCGGCTACATGAATGCAGGCAACATCGGGTCCGAAACTATTCAGAATTACACTGTTATAGGTGACAGCGTGAATCTGGCGGCCCGTCTTGAAAGTTTAACAAAAGAATATGGCGTACATATCATCATCAGCGAGTTCACTTACGAAATCGTCAAAGATCGCTTTAAATGCCGCGAGCTAGATAAAGTTAATGTTAAAGGAAAACAGGAGCCCGTTACAATTTATGAGCTGATCAGCGCCATTTGATACGTCTTGTGCCGTTTTGATACATGGAATCCGAAATACCTGCGGTGCCGGCGATAAACTGTTTCATTTCCGGGAACGGTGATCCGATTAAGTAAGTATGAGCAATGAATCATGGGTTCTATACGACCCCAACCAAAATGCGCAGACCGACAAATTATCCACTGAGCAGGCTCAGTTTTCGTTAATGAAAATGAAAACCAAAGAAATAAATAACTTCTTAATCTGGCGAAGTGATTGGCAAAAATGGAAAAAACTTAAAGAATTCCTAACCTCTGACCAGAGTCCTTTCATGAGCACTTTTTTACAAAAAGCCCCTACCCGCGATTCCGAAGACAATTCGTCCACCAGTACCATCAAAATGAAACCGGTCGATAAAGAAACTGAAAAGATCATCAAAGCATCTTTCTCAAGCGTACAACTTGAAGAAGTGAAACTGAGTGAACTTACAGGCGTGGGGCATTCTCAATTTGATGGCGATGCTCTTTCAACTGAAAACACCAATGTAAATGCTGACCTCAATTTTAAAAATCTGGATAAAAATCCTTTTTCCAAAAGTAATAAAGACGACAAATACAAATTGGAACTTCTGCTGATTCATCCAAAGGGCAGTATGTTCAGAACTATTGCCAAAGATATCTCACTGAGCGGTACATTCTGCGAGCGGATCGTGCCGGACGAATTTCATCATTCGTCATTTGACTTGGTCGTGATCAACAATTTCATATCCGATAGTCGTCATAATCGACTGACCTTAAAAGCTAAGGTCCTAATTACAGATTCATCAATTTACCTAGAATATATAAGTCCCACAGCTCAACAAAAAGAGACCTTAAGAGCAATACTGGATTATTACATCAGATCCACACAAAAAATAAATTCTTAAAAGCCGATTAAATAGTGTTGATTCCTGTTGTACTGCTAAAACCTAATCCTAAGAGGCGTGCTTTGGTCCAGATGGACCGGGTCTCTTAATAAGATATTCTCCGAATAAGGCAAGCAAAACTCCGATGACAATAAAGATATCCGCCACATTGAATACGCCGGTACGTAGCGGCCCCCATACTTCGATAAGCATAAAATCAATTACATGCCCGTCCAAGTGAAAAACTCGGTCCCATAAATTACCGAATCCTCCGGCTAAAATAAATGTATAGGCATATAAATTAATTTTAAAATTTTCTTTTTTAATCAGATACCAGAGCATTCCGCCCAACCCTAAAAAAACGATTAGGGCAAAAATAATAAACCGAACATCTCTCGACCATCCCCCACCCAACCCTAAAAAGGCCCCCGGGTTTTCCGCGTAAACAAACTGAAACAGTCCATTGAAATAGATGATAGCACTTTTTCCTAACAGATGATTTACCGCCCAAAATTTTGTTGCCTGATCAAATCCGAAGATTAAGAATAGGAGTATGAAAATAACAAATATTTTATATTTAAGGCTCATTTTGTCTTTTTGCATTTTCTTATTTTGTAAGATTGATGAGTCTCAGGCAACTGAATTGTTCGAGAACTCAAAGATATCCCCAATCGTTGGTTTAGGACACAGATTGAAAGCCACCGAGGGCGGATACATTAACTCCTCAGCGAATAGGTTTCTTATTTATCTACGGCAAGTCTTTTAAATTCTGTCAGTTATAGAATTTTAAATTTTTCTCAGCGCGTTCAGCCAATTTATCTGAGGGCTTAAATCGTTTGGCATTTCGTTCTTGAGCATATTTCTGCAACTTTTCACTTATGTACTTTGCTCCGATACTATCGGCGTACTTCAGCAGCCCGCCTCTAAACGGAGGAAATCCGGTACCCATAATCATAGCTAAGTC
>JAYTFA010000292.1:0-6676 GCA_043734765.1 Pseudobdellovibrio sp.
ACGATTTCGATACGAAAATATTTTTTCAATAACTCCATAAATAAACGCGGGAAAACTTTATAAAGTAGAGTGTCAGAACTCAGTTCTTTGAGATTAAAAACTTTTTCGTTGGGTTTTTTAAAAAAATTGATCATGATATTATTCAAAGCCTAGCATAATTTTAAATAGAAAGAATCCAATACTGTGAAAAAAAATCTAAAAAAATATATAATGTCGATTGATCAGGGCACCACGGGTTCCACTGTGATTTTGATGGATCAGGCCGGAAGTCTTGTTTCAAAAGCCACTGCTAATTTTAAGCAGATTTACCCGCAGCCGGGCTGGGTCGAGCACGCTCCTTCGGATATCTGGAATTCCGTGCAGTCTGCGGCGTTACAGTGTTTAAAAAATATTTCAGCCTCATCCGACGAAATTTTTACGATAGGCATTACAAATCAACGTGAAACAGTGGTGGCTTTCAGAAAATCCACCGGAGAAATCTTACATAATGCCATTGTATGGCAATGTCGTAGAACAACTAAAATGTGTGATCAGATCCGGAAAAAATGGTCCGCAAAAATTAAATCAAAAACAGGTCTGATTCTCGATCCTTATTTTTCCGCATCTAAAATGCGCTGGCTGATTGAAAACATTTCTTCTGTGCAGCAGGCTTTAAAAGAAAATGATCTGGCATTCGGCAATATCGATACTTTTTTAATGTGGAAGTTGTCCGGTCACAAAATTTTTGCAACGGATGTCAGTAACGCCTCCAGAACCATGTTGATGAATCTAAAAACAGGTCGGTGGGATGACGAGCTACTTAAATTGTTCAAGGTTCCTGTGAATTCCCTGCCGGAAATAAAATCTTCATCAGGACTGTTCGGCAAAACCAGTTCACAAAAATTTCTTTCGGAAAATACGCCTATCACGGGCGTTGCCGGAGACCAGCAGGCCGCTTTATTCGGGCAAACCTGTTTCAGTGAGGGTGAAAGTAAATGCACTTTCGGTACCGGAAGTTTTATCTTAATGAATACGGGTTCAAAAATTCTGAGGTCAAAAGCCGGATGTTTAACTACCGTCGCCTGGAAACTGGGAGAAGAAAAAATTCAATACGCTTTGGAAGGCGGAGCTTTCATCTGTGGAGCCGCGGTTGGGTGGCTTCGTGACGGATTGGGAATTATTGAAAAAAGTTCCGATGTTGAGGCTTTGGCCCTGCAGGTCAACTCCACACAAGGAGTTGAGTTTGTTCCGGCCTTAACCGGACTCGGTGCACCCTATTGGAAACCCAAATCCCGCGGAGAAATCACAGGTCTTACCCGAGGCACTACAAAGGCCCATATAGCGCGCGCCACTTTGGAAGCTATAGCTCTGCAAAATGCGGATATACTTTTAGCAATGCAAAAAGATCTCAAAAAGAAAATGAAGAGATTGCGCGTTGATGGCGGTGCCGCCGCAAATAATTTATTGATGCAACTTCAAAGTGACTATATACAAACTGTTGTAGATCGCCCCGTACATATTGAAACTACCGCCATAGGTGCAGCCTATTTAGCCGGTCTGGGTATCGGTCACTGGCATAATCTGGATGAAATCAGGAGTATCTGGAAAAAGGACTCAGAATTTAAACCGATTCAGTCGCTGAAAGCTGTTAACAAAAGAAGAGAATCCTGGAATAAAGCCGTCCGAAAATGCACGACTGGACTTTAATCTATTCTAGTCATTGGTCTTCAAAAACACCAACATTTTTAGTTTATGTTTAACAATGAATATACTTTGAATGTAACCTGAACATCTAGAAATATTAACATTGTTATTTATTCATGAAAGGAATAAACATGACAAACTCAAAACAAATACTGGCCTCGCTTTTGCTGATTTTCGGATTCTCATTACAGGCAAAAAGCGCGGATTTAGAAAAGTCATTACAGCCAACTGTTGCTTCTGCACAGAAAATTGCGGCTGATCCGAAAATCGTAAAAGCAGTTAAAGAAGCCAACACTGCAAATGCGGCCAAATACAAAGATATGAACCAGGATAAATGGAAAGCATTGAGCATTATGGATCCTATCGTAAAAGATTTTACAAAAAACGAAGCGGCTGTTGTTTTGAAAGCCGATAAACCTGCCAATGTAACCGAAATGTTTTTAAATGCTAAAGACGGATCAAAAGTGGCGTTTTTAGCTAAAACTTCAGGTTGGATTCATGTAGGAAAACCAAAACACGACGTTCCGATGACTGGAAAAGTCTGGATCGGAAAAATTGAAACGGATGAGTCGACCGGTTTACAGCAGGTTCAAATAGCAGTGCCTGTTCTTGAAGACGGTAAGGTTATCGGTACCATGGTTGTTGGCGTAGATACCGGTAAACTTTAGTATTAATTAATTTCAATAGAAGGATTGCTGATTATGTTGAAAAAATTAGGTCTCGGCAGATTTCTGATGTATTCGGGTTTAGTTCTCGGGCTTTGTACAACGTTACTTGGCCTGTTTATTTATTTTTCGATATCAAAAAGTTTGAACTCACTTAAGGCCATTAACAGTTCGGCTGAGAAGCAATCCATTCAAAATCATGTTATTTTAGATAGACTCACTAAAAATGAGTCTATGTTCGTAAAGTTTATTTCCACCAGCAATTCAGATGAACTCGAGGCTTTAAATAAGCTTCTGGAAAAGAATTTTGACGAAATCGAAAAAGAACTTCTTAATTGTAAAGAAGCCTGTAAGCCCATTTACGACCTGATCGTTTCCTACAGGGCTTCTTATAAAGAATTATTGGAAAAAAAGGTTTTCGTCGGCGACCGTGCGGGGGCTACAAATTATTTTATTACTGTGTTGGGACCGATTTATGACAAATTACTTGAGCAAGTTGATCTTTTCTCCAATAAATCTATAGAAACCAATGATGCTGCAATAAAACTGGCAAGTCTGGATGTTAACAAAGTAAAAATGCTTGTTGTTTTTATGGTTGTGTTGATTCCAATATTATTTATTCTTTACGGTTATATATTAATGAATTTTTTGAGTAATGCCTTAGGGGAAGTCGTGGATCAGTTAAATTCTACCACAGCCAAAATTCTTACTCATATTCAGGATGTTAAAAACTCCAGTGATTCGCTGGTATTCAGCGCCAACGAACAGGCGGCTACGGTCTTAGAAACAGTTTCATCGGTAGATGAAATGAACACGGCAATTTCAAGAAATGCCGAAACCTCACAAAGATCAAAGAATTTCTCAAATGAATGTCGGACTACAGCTTTGAGCGGCAGAGAGTCCATGGACGAAATGCTCTCTTCAATTTCCGAAATGACCGAAAGCAATCAGTCGATTTCTGGTCAATTACAGAAAAATTTAGGTGAAATTACTGAGATGGTAACCGCAATTAACCAAATTGGTGAAAAAACAAAATTAATAAATGATATCGTTTTTCAAACCAAACTTCTTTCTTTTAATGCTGCCGTTGAGGCCGCAAGAGCCGGTGAGCACGGCAAAGGTTTTTCGGTCGTTGCCCAAGAGGTGGGAAATCTCGCCGAAGCCAGCGGAAAATCAGCGCAGGAAATTTCTGACATGTTAGCGAGCAGTTCAAAATTAGTTAATTCCACATCTGAAAATATAAAAAAACAAATTGAATCCATTCTTGACGTAACCAAGAGTCAGCTGAAAGAAAGCGCTTCTAAAGTTAATTCAATGCAATCGGTTTTTGACGAGATCGTCGAAAAATCCACGCTAGCTGCTGACGAAATGAATGTGATTGCTCAGGCCTCGCAGGAGCAAATCACCGGTATTTCAGGCGTTTCGCAGGCTATGGGGCAGATCGACATTGTAACTCAACGAAATAATGAAGCGGCCCACACTTCTGCAACAGCGGCTAATGAACTCAGCGCTCAGTCCCAACATCTTTTGTCCGTCATAGAAGAGCTTAATACCGTAATTAAGGGTAAGCGCTGATAAATACCAGACCAATGTCCTGAAAGTCCACGTTCAAACTGGACCATCTTTTTTAAAACCAGACTGCATTTTGCGGATTATTTGCCGATAAGAAGTAAATGAAATAGGAAGAAAACAGTGTGGATGATTTTGAAAAAGAACTAAAACTTGGATTTCTAGATGAGGCAGAGCAGTCAATTGTTGATGTTGAGCAATCTTTTTTGGTGTTGGAAACTGATCCAGATAACAAAGAACACATCAATAATATATTTCGATTGGCGCACAATCTAAAAGGATCTTCAAAGGCTGTCGGGTTTGATCAGATGGGTCAGTTTACCCATGAATTTGAAACATTTGTACTGAGAGTAAAAAATGACGAACTCAAGGTTAATGCAACTGTCGTAAGTTTATTGTTGAAAGCCACTGATTTTGTCAAAGCAATGGTGGCTGAGTTAAGACAGAATCTTGATGCCAATTTTTCATGTGAAGAAATACTTAATGAAATGAAAAACTGCACGAATGATTCAGTCGTGGCGGTTGCACACATAAAAATATCTGAACCTGAAGCTTTAGCGCCGGCTGAAATACAGCCCGAACCCGAAAATCATGAACCTATATCCAATGTTAAAGTGTTTCCGGTAAAAGCCAAGCAGAGCAATACACCTGCTCCGGTTTTAGATGAAAGCATCAGAGTTGCAGGAAGTAAGGTCGAAAAACTTTTAAATGCAGTTGGTGAAATGGTTATTTTACAGAGCGTGTTGGCGCAATCTAACGACAATATGCGCGGTCAGAATTTTAAGAAGACAATGCATCAATTAAGTAAAGTGAGCAAAGAAATCCAGGAAATTTCCATGGGTTTGAGAATGGTTCCGATTAAACCTACTTTTCAGAAAATGGTTAGAATCGTAAGAGATACGGCTCAACTTTTAAGTAAAGATGTAAATCTGGTTCTGGTCGGTGAAGACTCAGAAATTGACAAAAATGTATTGGAAAATATTAATGATCCGCTGGTGCATCTGATTCGAAATTCAGTTGATCACGGTATTGAAACCGCTGAAAAAAGAGTAGCGTCCGGAAAACCTGCAAAGGGAAACATCGAACTTAAAGCCTATCATAAATCCGGTAAGCTCGTAATTGAAGTTATCGACGATGGTGGTGGACTGAATCCTGAGGTTCTCCGAAAAAAGGCGATCGAAAAAGGAATTCTTGACGAATCCGAAGTGCTGACCGATTCAGAGTGCTATAAATTAATTTTTAAGCCTGGTTTTTCAACTAAAGAAGTAATTACCGAAGTTTCCGGACGAGGCGTAGGTTTGGACGTTGTTCGTACCAATATCGAAAAACTCGGCGGAGAAATTCAGATTGATTCCGTTCTGCAAAAAGGAACAACTTTCAGAGTGATATTACCTCTGACACTGGCGATCGTAGACGCCATGATTACCAGCTATGACGGTCAAAAATATGTTGTGCCGTTAAGCCATGTTTATGAAACATTGCAGCCTCAGGAGAATCAGGTTTACAAAGAAAAAAATCTTGGAACAGTATTGCTTCTGCGAGGCGAAAATCTGCCGATATATCACCTAGGTGACTTCTTTGCGCAAAAGAGACGAAAAGAAGAAACCAAGATGATTGCCATGGTTTTCCGGAACGATAATAAGCCGTTTGCAATTCTGGTAGATGATATAATTTCACAGCAGCCTGTTGTCGTGAAAAGACTGAGCAACGACATGCAGGGCATGACGGGCATCAGCGGCACAACAATCTTAGGTGACGGTAAGCCTTGCCTGATATTAGAAGCGCAGGATTTATTATTGAGACCGATTTCAAGAATAGAATTTAATGAAACTAAAAACATAAATAAAAAAGAGGTCGCATGAATGCGAATGAAAAAAACAACAATATTAAGAGCAGTAATAATAACAGCAATAGATACATTTGCTTTAATCTGGGGCCTCAGGAATATGGAGTTCCGCTGCTGTCGATAAAAGAAGTTCTGGGCTTGCCTGAAGTAACTCCCATTCCCCAATGTCCTAATTATTTTTTAGGCATTATGAATTTACGGGGTAAAGTTATTTCGGTAATGGATTTAAGACTGAAAATAGGACTTAAACCACAAAATAACAGCGAAACGTCGATTATGATTTTGGATTTGGGCGATCAGTTGTTAGGCGTTGTGGTGGATAAAGTCAACGCCGTGATAGGTATCAATATGAAAGACATCACGGAAGCCCCAAAGATGGAAGAAACCAAGGCTACGGATTATATTGAAAATGTTTTTCGCCATAATGAGCAGCTTATATTGCTGATTTCAATTGCGAAAGCGCTTTCAATTGAAGATCACCTTGTCCTTACAAACGCACAACAAGTCAAAATAGCTAGTTAAGGAATACCATGAATTTTTTTAGAAACTTATCATTAAAACATAAGATTAACGGACTTGTTTTCTTATGTAATATTGTTCTGATCTCGGGCTCACTTTTGAGCATTCAGAAACTGGGATTGGCCGAAAGCGCCTTAAGTGAATGTTATTGGACTCTTTTTGGAACTTCCGCATTAACCTTTTTGTTTTCAATTTGGGTGGGATTAAAAATTTCAAAATCCGTAGGAACCATTACTCAGGAGCTTGCCAGAAATACCAGATTTTTAGATGAAGTAGCCGCAAAAATTGCTTCTGGAGCCACAGAACTTTCTTCAGCGGCAACCCAGCAGTCTTCAGCATTACAGGAAACCGTGGCTACGATGGATCAAATCGGAGCGATGATTCATAAAAATTC
>JAYTFA010000293.1:0-10653 GCA_043734765.1 Pseudobdellovibrio sp.
GTTTTTAAAATTAAAGGCTCTTCTACAAGCAGGCCTTCTAACTTTCGGATGTTCACATCATTACGTTGTAAAATAATGGTGTGATTCAGATCAATAGCGCTGATGTTCTCTGCGTTTGTTTTAGAAACCAAAGATTTAAAAATTTGCTGCCAGCTTTCATTTTGTTTAAAAGCCGTGTCCATTCCGGAAGTCAAAAGCTGATACGAAAAAACCTGATAGGTTTCGTTGTTTTTAGCAAAGACATAGCGATCTAAAATAAACCCCGGCATCTGATCGGCTTCGGAAAAACAAACCCTGAAGCTTTTTCTGAATCCCGCACGGTGACGAAACTTCCAGGCCTGAAAAATTTTTTCGGTTAAATACTCAGGCTGCATGCTGAAGTCATCTTTTTGCGAAAACGTCATCGCCCGAAATGAAATGAGGGATTGTGGATTACCGTAGCCACGGGCTAAAAATTGCCCCTGCATATCCTGAAGTTCTATCGGCTCGCCCGGCGTGATGCCTTTAGGGCTGTCTAAAAGTTCATTTGAAAAAACCCAAGGGTGGCGGGCCCGAATTCGGTAATCGTGGCCTTTTTTTATTTTCCAGATTTTCATACTTAACTTTTCCACGACAGAGTTACGTCGCGAACCGGATTCTGAAAACTTCTGTTGGATTCTGCTGAATCAGACCATTCTTTTTTAAGTGAGTAATACCATTTGGCCTGCGTATCGGCATCGTTGATAAGCATCAGGCTGGGATCGTATTTAAGGCCTTCCTGCTGTTTGCTGACAGCTTGGATGTCCTGCCCTAAAAAGGCGGTTGAAAAACTTTTGATAAGCGGTTTGGCCAAACTCAGCCAAGGTATATCCCAGAACGACATCTGAATAATCTGCGTTCGGTTATTGGAAATGGGCATGAGTCCCGTTACCGCATAAAAACTGCGGCTTCCCACTTTGATGTGTTCAACTCGGGTTCCGGGTAATTTAAAAGTAATTTCGGTAGTGGGTTGCCCGCCCAGTAACTTGTAGGCTTTGGAGTTTTTTGAAGGTTCGTGGCGTTTCATGCGAAAGCCGAAATCCACCGGTCCGAATTCTTTATGCTTTTCGTAAGCCGACTTAGAGCTTCTCCAGAACCAACTTTGGTGAATGAACGGGCCGTGGGCCGGGTCCATCAGGCCAATAACGGCATGATCAATGTGGCAGTTGAACTCTTCCACCTGGCAGATTTGCGGTTGTACATCGGCGCTGAAACCTTCAAGCACCGGCGGCTGAGGGCACTTGCTCTGATCAAACTGATTATCACCGATAAAAACCCAGATTCCGCCGAATTGTTCTTTTATCAGGTAAGATTTGACTTTGATTTTAGTGCAATCCAATTTTTGGCCGGGAGTTAAAGACGGAATTTCGCGGCAAACTCCGCCGCCGTCAAATTTCCAGCCATGATACGGGCACTCAACCAGATCGTTGACCATTTTTCCGTATTTAAACGGAATTCCGCGATGGGGGCAGATATCCCGTATGGCGTTAACTTCAAGGTTTGATTTTCTGAAAAACAAAACCGGCTCGCCGAAAATTTCAAGCGAAAGCATTTTGTTCGTTTTAAGTTTTTTGGATGGCAGCGCCAAATACCAGTGATTTTTTAAAAGATCGGTCATGGCTTGAGCTCGGACAATTTATACGTATTTTGCATCAGCATGGCGATGGTCATAGGGCCCACACCACCCGGAACAGGCGTTAAGGCTTTTAAGTGGCCCTCGCCGCCCTCAGGATTTACATCGCCCACAAGGCCGGTGCTCTGGCGGTGAATGCCGACGTCTACAACCACGGCGTCTTTTTTAAAATCCGTGGCTTTTAAAAAGTGAGCACGCCCCACCGCCACAAATACAAAATCAAAGTTTTTTACAAGGTCTTTTAAGTTTTCGGTTTTTGAGTGAGCTACAGTAACTGTGGCATTTTCCTGCAGGAGCAAATGAAATAACGGGAGCCCCACAATAAGGCTGCGCCCAATTACCAGAACATTTTTATTGGCTACGGAAATATTGTAAAACTTTAAAATCTCAATTATTCCCGATGGTGTACATGATGAGATTTTCTGGCGTCCCGCCATTATCAACCCCAGCGAGGTTGTAGTAAGGCTGTCGGCATCTTTATCTGGAGCAATCAGATCCGACATCTTTTTTGAATCCAAATGCGCCGGCAGGGGCAACTGCAGCAAAATGGCGTTAATGCCCGAGTTTTTATTAAGTTCGTTGATCTTTTGGGTTAAATCCGCTGCCGTTGTTTTTTCAGGTAAGGCCACCAGCGTGGAGTGAAACCCCAGATGTTCACAGGCTTTTTGTTTGTGAGAAACATAAACCTGACTTGCCGGATCTCCACCGACCAAAATAACCGCGAGATGGGGCTTGGAAGTGTGCGCCTTTAGTTTTTCTTTTATCTGATTGTAGATACTTTCAGCGACGGGTTTACCTTTTAATTGAAGCATAACCCAAGCTATAGCTAAATTGCTCTGAAAGGTAAATATTAAATTGCTAAACTGCTTAAATACTGTAATAAACTGAGGCATGTCTTCAGGAGGCACAATGGCAGATAAAGTTAAACTTTCTAAAGATGGCAGCTCAATTGATTTTGTTCAAACCGAGAGCATCCCTACTTCCGTAAAAAAATTCCGTCAAAGCCCGGAAATTGAAGGTTTCTACCGTTTTATCTTCGAAAACGACCTGCAAAAAGAAGCTTTCGAAATTCTTGAGCGCATTGTTAACACCCGCAAATCTAAAAAGAAAAGCGATAAAGTTGAAGCTACAGCTACCGCACAGGCAGCTAAAAGAGCTGAAGCCGCTCCTAAAATTGAAGCTGCAAAAAAAGCGGCTCCCGTTGTTTCTAAAAAAGCAGAACCTATTAAAAAACCGGCTCCAGTTAAAGCGGCTCCCACGGTTAAAGCAAAAAAAGCAGCGCCTGCCAAACCAATGGCAAAAAAAGCGGTTCCTGCTAAAAAAAAGCCCGCTAAAAAGAAGTAATTCCGACATTCAGATTTATTAAGTACTTAAAACGGATATCACCCTGATATCCGTTTTTGCATTTAAGGACTCTGAGGTGTCTATGTTAAAGAATTCAAAAGGCCAGGGCATGGTTGAATACATGATTCTGGTGGCCCTTATCGCCGCCGGCACAATCGGAGTCATTCGTGTGGTCGGCTACAATATCGGCGCACAATATGAAAATATCAATCGGGCACTAGGCGCTAAAAACACAAATCAGCTGCAAATCCAGAATGCGGATCAGGGCCAGATCAATAAAAAAGATTTATCCGATTTCTTAAAAGGCTCACGCTGATGAACCGAAGGGGCCAGGCCATGGTGGAAGCGCTTATTGTAGGAGCGTTATGCCTATTGGGAATGTCTTATGTCTTCATCTGCGGAATCAAAATCATAAAATCTACTATCGAAGAAGAAAAACTTGAAGAACAATTTTTGCAGACTCAGAAACTGTAAAGGATTCAGCGTTGTTTTTCTGCTGCTGGTGCTTCCTGCTCTGATGGCACTTCTAGGGACTGTCTACCGGCTTGTTATTCTGATCGAATTTAAGCGCGAGTTTCGTTTCAACTGCCTTACCCGAAGCTCAATCTTACAAAGAGAACTTCTCAGTGACCGAAGCGACAGTCTGAACAAAGCCAAAAAACTTTTAGAAAAATTAAACGAATTTAATACAAATAAAAACTCACCTATCAAATATTATGTAACCCTTTCGGATTATCCGAAAAATGAAACCGGTAACGAAACTATCGCGGAGCAAAGGCTGGTGTACCAATTGAAATACAGTTGGCTGCAGGATTTTTATTTAAACTGCGGGATCAGTTCTACTTACAGGGAAGGTCAATGGCAGCACAAAATCGTCTACTCAACAAACGTGGACAAATACTGATTGAATCTATTTTTTTAACGCTGGTTGTTTCGGCGGTGTTGATTATCTTCAAGCAGCTCATCACGTACCAAAAAAGCAACCGGCAATACCTATTTTCAAAAAGCAAAAAGGAGCCACGTGTTTCAGAACCTGCAACTCACAACTCAAAATAAAATCCTTCTGGGATCCTTTGTCATTTTTGTAATGCTCTATTTTTATCTGAACGCAAAAAATAAAGAAAGCCCGGCTCCTCCCGAAAACACGCCGGTCTTCGCTGACACTCTGATACCCAGGGGACAGGTGCTGGTACCTATTGAATTGGCCAATATTGCAGCCCTCTCCGGCTTAATCGATCAGTATGGAATTATTGATCTGTACGGTGGAACTGAAACCAACTCCACCCTGATTGCAAGTCGTGTTAAAATTTTAAAGGCACCGCTTAATCCTTCTCAATATGCCGTAATGGTAACAGAAGCCCTCTCTCAGGAAATCATGAAACTTAAAGGTCCCTTTTGGGCCGTGGTTCAGAATCGATTCGCAACGGCAGATAAGCCGAAACAAGATAACAAACTGCCGGAATCCCCGTCCAAACCCGTAGAAAAAATAAAGCCCGCGATACAAACCACCAAAATTGAAGTTGAGTATTATCAGGGAGGTGAAAAATGAAATTTATAACTTTTATTTTATTGAATATAGGCCATTTCAGCTCTGCAAATGTATTGCTTCTGCCGAGTGCCGAAATTAAGTATGAGAAGTATGCAGCGATCTGCTCAGGTTCAGAATTTATCTGCACCACGGATTATTTTGTAGATTTGTTAAAAAAACACCAGACCCCGCAATTTGACAAACTGATGAACAACGTTGATTTAAGTTCGTCTCAATTCGTAGAAGAGTTACACAATACTATTATTAAAATCTTAAATAATGAAGACCTTGATCAAACTCAGTTAAGTATGCTGATTGAGTTACTGAAACAAACCAACGCGATAAAACCCACAGTTTTATTTAAATTGGTTGAAAACGAATTAGTACGTCTTCAGACTCTGATTGCAAATGCAGGCAAACCTGACAAAAATGCATTTGTTTTCGTTTTTAAAGAAATGCTTTCGTTCGCGGAAGCGAATAAAATCAGAACCACAATTTTGAAAATTCCGCTTTATGTCATTCAATATGCTTCAGTGCCTTACAAAACCAATACCTTTGATTTTGTTCGAAGCATTCAAAAGCCTTTGCTGAATGGCTTTTGCGGGAGGAGTCATTTAATTTACAAAATCACCACAGCAAAATATTGCACCAATGCAATTCCGGCTGAACAGCCCGAAATGTTCACAAAAGGGCGTGACCGTTAAAAAAAACCTGTTTAATTTTATCATTTTCAATTTCAGTTATTCCATTCATCCATTGAGTGTCTGGATGCGAATGGTAAAACTTCCAGTCGGCATTGAGTTCAGGTATTCCCCACTTGGCACTTTCGTTTATTGCCAACCTGTTATTAACAAGCGAGGGATTTTCTATAGGTGAATCACTGCCGAAATAAAACGGAATCTTATTTTTACGGAGCAGTTCCCACTGAAATAAATTATTTACCAGCTCCGGCGGGATAACTTCCCGCAGCCAGCTTTTGTCACTTAACCAGTGGCACGGCTGGAGATAACAAACCACGTGCAGGGGCTTCATCATTAAAATCGTTTCATGTTTTAGAATCTGAACATGCTCTAAATGCAGCCTTCCTGAAATTCCTTCGGCAGAAACTTCCCGCGCAGCCATAACGGCTGTGTGAACAGCCTGATCGCCAATTGTATGAATGGCCACTTGTTGTCCGGCCAACCAGGATCTTTTAATCAATTCTTTAATTTCTGTAAAGGACCAGATTAATATCCCATTGCTATCGGAATTCAAATAGTTCTGCGACAAATAGGCGGTTTTAGATCCCAGCGATCCATCTATAAATATTTTAACACCGTGAAGACGTATCTGTTGCGATTTTTCTTTTTTGATGATTGCAATTTCATTGAGTACAAGATCCAGGTCGTTCAATTTCTCAACGGTAATAAAAGAATCAAGAGCCAGGGTTAAACTTTTATTATCTTCCATCTGCTTTAACTGCTGCCAGAAAAAAAGGTTCATTGAAAGATCGCGAACATGAGTAAAGCCTGCGCGATTAAAAATGGACTGAGACGTGTTAAAGAAGGATTGGTGTTGAGCCCCACTGAAATCAGGCAGTTGAGTAAGCGCATTGATATGGGCCTGATTAAATAAAATACCGGTTGGCTCGCCGGAAGAATTCCGTTGGATAAGTCCGCCTTTTGGATCTTGAGCAAAATTGTATCCTGCTTTTTTAAGTTCTGCGATGGCCGCTGAATTAATCCATGAAGCATGTCCGTCCACCCGTGAAAAAAAAACCGGTGTATTTCCGAAGGTTTCATCTAATATTTTTTTGTTTGGGAATTCTGACTTTTGGAACTGCTGCCAGGTATGCTGATCCCAGCCAAAACCGACGATCCACTCGGACCGGTAATGATTTTTTTTAATTTCTATGTTTTTGATTTCATCGGCACTTTTAAGATGATTGAGTTTAAGGCCTTCAGCAACCTGGCCGGTGGCCCAAAAGTGAGTGTGACTATCATAGCAATTAATAATTTTTTCTATCACGCCACTACCCTACATGAACAAAAAAAGAGAGGCTAGTGATGACTAGCCTCTCTTTTATCTTTTACTTTTTTAAATAATTAACGGCCGCGAGTTGTGCCGGTTCCCGGAAATGTAGTTGAGGCTCCAGGATTGAAGGGAGCGTTCGGGTTAAATGGAGGAGTGCCCGGATTTCCCGGATTGCCCCCAATTCCGACATTAACTCCGAAGCTGCCACCTATGCTGAATCCGCCGCCTGCACCGAGACTTCCACCGCTACCGTAATAAGTCTGCTGTTGCAGGGCTTGCAATTGCGCATTTAACTGAGCCATCTGCATTTGAATTTGCAGAGCCTGTTGTTGACGCGCGTAAGCCTGTTGTTGCTGCTGTTGTTGCTGCTGCATTTGCGCCTGATAATACTGCATTTGCTGTTGCATCTGTTGTTGTTGCATCTGCTGTTGATATTGCAACATTTGTAATTGGTATTGTGCGCTCAATTGACCATTCTGTCCGAACTGCCCGCCTAAAAGAGGATTCTGGCCACCGAATTGGCCACCAAATTGCGGACCGCCGAACTGAGGTCCACCGAACTGAGGTCCACCGAGTTGCGGACCACCAAGTTGTCCGCCGAACTGCATATTTCCGTTGTTAGGAAACCCTAATTGACCACCGATATTAAAGCCGCCATTAGGGCCATTCATCTGCCCGCCCGGTCCGAAACCTGGATTAAACGCTCCGCCGCCCCAAGGACTGCCAAACTGGTTTTGCGGATAACCGAAAGCTCCACCGTTACCTGCAAAAGGACCAAACGCACCATTTGCCGAACCACCTAAATTCCATCCACCACCTGAGCCGTAAGGAAATCCTCCGCCTCCACTGGTTGAAGAACATCCGTAAGCACCGGGTCCGACTAAACCATTAATCACACCCGACATACCCGCCTGATAAAACGGATAACCGTAAGATTGAGATGAAGGCCAACCCGCCTGAGCATTGTATTCATTAGCAGCTTCTTCTGCTTTTTTTCCGTAATACATTAAACCGATACCGCCGGCCACATTAACCGCAGTTGAAATCCAGTCACGTGGAGGCTTAGCCGTGTAACCACGGGATGCTTTATCACAATCTTCGCAATCACTTTCAGTGTTACGTTGATTGTATTCTCTTTCAATTTTAGCGCGCTCACGTATATCCGAGATTGCAAGGGTGCGATCTTCAACTTCTTCCTGCAGTCGCTCTTCTTTATCTGCAGCATTGGCCTGTTCGATTCTCTTTTTTCGATAATCTGCAAGAGCCCGAACACATTCAGAAGGATTATAACTTCGTCGCTTAGAATCCGCAGGTCTCAATTTATCGTCGCTGCAAAGTGAACTGTGAACTGAGCCAGCATTGGATTTGCTGTTACCGATACAATAGCCACCCTTACCGGATGCATCTTTTGTATTCCATTTTCCGGCTAATAATTCCGGCGGATCTGTTAAGCCATCACAAAATACTTTGTCTGCGGCCGATAGCTGCGGAACAACTGCTGCCGGTTGAACCTGGGCAGCCGGTGCGGCCCCCGCTTGATCTGCAGGACGTGACTCTGTTGTTGCGGCTGCGACTGTAACCGGAGCTACAGTAGGTTGTGGATTACAACGCGGATGTGCGGTTCTGTATTCATCACATTTTTTTGCACTTTCAATATGAGTGTCTAATAGAAATGTAAGAACGGTGTCGTCCAGATGTCGCTCCAGTTTTTTTCTTAAGGATTCAACCTGAGCTTCTGCACGCTTTCTTTCACTTTGCTTTAATTTTAAATCGGCTTTTGCACTGGCGATTTTTTTGCGCTCTTCTTTTTCATCATCACTCATGCTGACAGCCGCTTTAGAAGTTTTAGCTTCATAAGGACAAATCATCTGACCTTGGTAGGCGCCGGAGCCCCAAAGATTTTGAGCGTGTAAAGTCTGACTTGATAACAAGCCAAAAATTAACGTAACCGCAAATATATAATTCTTCATAGACATAGGATCTCCTACTACTGGTTCATCGTATCACTCTTCGACATTGTGTCGCGAGTTCTGTAATCAAAAGTGGGCTTAGGTCAGGAATCGTTGATAAATCTAGACCTCGGATAAAAAAACAAGTTTAATGAAAATCTCATATGGATACAGTAAAACCCACTCTTCTATGCCTCGACGACGAAATTGACAACCTCGACGCCTTGGAAAGAGTCTTCCGGAAAAAATATAATGTCCTAAAAGCCATATCTGCGGAAAAAGCCTTTGAGATACTCGACCATCGACCGGATATTGCCGTTATCATTTCCGACCAGAGAATGCCCACCATGACCGGAGTGGAATTTCTCGAGAAATCGATTTTGACACATGCAAATACCTCCCGAATTTTACTGACCGGCTATACTGATATCGAATCCGTCATCGGCGCCGTTAATAAAGGACAGATTTTCCGTTACCTGACCAAACCCTGGGATCCGGTTGATTTAGCCAATACTGTGGATCAGGCCTGCAGTAACTATTTACTGAAAACACAGCTCAAAGAAAAAAATAGAGAACTGGAAAAGGCTTTTGATGAGCTCAAAACCCTGGATAAAGCTAAAAATCAATTTATGATTTTAATCAATCACGAGCTTAAAACACCTTTAACCACCATTTTAAGTTTTGCCGGCTTGTTAAAAGAAACCCCCTTAACTCAGGAGCAAAATCTTTTTACCGACCGTATTCTTAAATCCTCCGACAAACTTAAAAACATAATTGACGATGTGCTCTTGATCGTAAAAGGCGAAGTGGGGCTTATACCTGTTAAAAAAAATGCCGTTAATCCGGATTGGATTATTAAAAATCTCCCGCCTGAAGTTTCAGAATCAATAAAAGCCAAAAACCAGGAAATTAAGTTCGAGACGTCACTGGACAGCATCGAGTTGGATCAGCACCTGACTCAAACGGCACTGGGGCGCGCATTACAGAACGCCACAAAGTTCGGTTTGCCCGACAACGCCATCCGGATCAAGGTTTATAAAGACCTGAATTACAGGGCGATTATCAGCATTGAAAACAAAGGGCCGTTGATATCACCTCAGATTATCGAAAAAATAATGAAGCCTTTTTTGCTCGATGAAAATATAATGAATCACTCTGTGGGAATGGGATTAGGATTAAGTATCTGCAATACCCTGATGAAATGCCAGAACGGCGAGCTGAGTGTGGTCAATAATTCCAATGGTGTGAGCGTGCTGTTTCAATTCCGATGATCCGCGTTTCGAATTTCCTGCCTCAATGGACCCGGTTATAGCTGAGTCCGTCTTTTGAATTAATCTGCCGAGATGATCCTATTGCTTTTGTCTTTTTATCTGAATTGTTTTGCTAAGGAAACATCTGGCGAGGTCAACGTCGTTCGGGTTGAACTTGGTGAAGATTATTTAATAACAAAAAAATTCAATAAAATCTGGATTGAAGATCAGAATTCAATTCGTTTACAGATCAAAAACAATAAATATTTTATTAAAACCCTTAAAACCGGAATTTCTTATTACAGGCTGGATAATGCATTAACCAAAGTTGTGGTATCCCCGATCGGCAGCAAAAAAAGCTATTCGGACTGGAAAATACTTAGCGCCAAATTTGTGGGGCTGAGAGTAGGTCCTTGCGGCGCCAACACCTGCTTGTACGGAGCATTATACCGACTCAGCGATTATGTCCGGATCCTCGATTATATTGAAAAAAACAATTCCAGAATTTATCTGGCCCTGAAAGTCGCGCCCGCTATCAGTAAAAATCTGCAGGAGTATATCGAAGAGCGCCTGCGGCTTAAGGGCCTGACTCCGTTAAAGGTTCAGTTTGCCGAACCCTGGAAAATATATTATTCCGGATTGAAATATAAAACTGAAAACGAAAATGAACTCAGAAGTCTGGGTCTGCGCCTCGAGTATATTCAACAGTCCACTGACATCGCGGACAATATAAAAGTTGCGGTCAAGGTTGTGGAGATCACCAAAAATTTTGAACGTAAACTCGGTGTACGCTGGCCCGACGCTTATCAGGCTCAGGTGATCGGCAATTCACAGATCAGCGGTGCCGATGCATTTGATATTGCCATCAATGCCGCTGAAAAAGCCGGTGAGGCCCGAATTTTAGCTTCACCCAATTTA
>JAYTFA010000294.1:0-4916 GCA_043734765.1 Pseudobdellovibrio sp.
CGATAAAACACAAAAAACTTAAAATGTAGAGTAATGGCTTTTTCATCAATAGTAAGAAAAAGCATTTCAAGTGCCATAGGCTTTGAAGGCTCAGATGCCTTTAAATTTTAGACTAGGAAAAAAAATCCGAAATTTTTGGCTCGTCCTGCCAATTAAATGACAGAAAACTATTTAACTTATTATTTGCCGAACTAGACTCGACGATCTTATAAATCTCATCACATAATTAAAGAACATCATGAAAAAACAACTAGTTGCTACTCTCATTATTATAGCTATTCCATTTTTCTTTGTGTCATGCGTTTCATCTTTATTAAAAGATAAACCTCCGACTTTCAGCCAAGAAATAAAACTGACACCGCCGAAGCCGCCCTTTAAAAAAACAGAAACTTCTGTTTTTCCCTCTTGGAAAAGCAATAAAACCGGAAATGTCATAGCCATTGTATCCAACTGCAACGAAAACTCATCCTACAAATTGTCGTCTTTGCACCAGCTCATCGAAGACTCACTTGAAGATGTAAAAACATTAAAAGAAGAGACCATAGCTCTACAGAATAGGCCTGCGCTGTTAAAAGCAATAACGGCGCAGCTCGACGGTTATCTTATTGAAATTTATTCCGTTTCTTTTAAAAGAAAATCATGCGGCTATGTTGCTTCGTTATCCGGAAAACTAAACAGTCTTACCCCGGATAAAAACCAATTCGAGCAATTTATAAATGGATTCAGTTTCGAATGATTCATTCTGTAGCTCAACCCTTTAAACTATGGATCGAAGAGCAGTTTCATTTTTTAGGTGGCATCACCTATTTAATGAGAGACTGTCTGCGCGAAGGTTTTACCAAACCTTTTTACTGGAAGCTCCTCATTGAGCAGATTTATCAGATCGGTGTGAGATCTTTTCCGCTTGTACTGGTCACTTCAGGCACCATCGGCATGGTGATGTCATTACAGTTCGGTTTCGGTCTCGAAAAATTCGGTGGCAAGCCCTATGTTCCCCGTCTTGTGGCCTCGACCATATTTCGTGAAATAGGTCCGATGTTCACAAGTCTGATGCTCGCTGCCCGCGTAGGCGCAGGTATGGCCAGCGAAATCGGTTCCATGGTTGTAACCCAACAAATAGATGCCATCCGGGCCCTCGGAACTTCCCCGATCAAAAAAATAGTTTTGCCTCGGATAATAGCCTGTTTAATTATTTTACCCCTACTGGTTGCTATGGCTAACGTTATCGGAAATGCCGGCGGATGGCTGGTGGGTGTTTCAGAATTGGGCTTAGATCCTCAGTTTTATTATAGAAGAATATTAGATACCGCCAATATTCGTGATTATCTCTCGGGCTTCGGCAAAACTTTTTTCTTTGCATTATTTATTGCAGTTCCTTCGTGCTACTTCGGTTTAACAGTGAAAAACGGTACTCAAGAAGTCGGAATGGCCACCCGTAAAGCTGTTGTCACTTCATCGCTATTGATTTTGATCGGTGACTTTTTCCTGGCAAAAGTATTTTGGATATTGGAAAAATGGCTGTAATAGAAGTAAAAAACTTTCGTAAATCGTTCGGCACTAAACCTGTTCACGAGGATGTCTCTTTTTATGTTAAAAAGGGCGAGTGTTTAGGGCTGGTAGGCGGTTCGGGCGTCGGTAAATCCATTATATTAAGAAGTTTAATCGGGCTTGAAAAACCGGATGGCGGAAAAATTATTATTAATGACCAGGAAATTACTGATTACAGCGAAGCTCAGTGGCTTCATATCCGCAAAAAAGTGGCTTATGCCTTTCAGGGTGGGGCACTTTTCGACTCTATGACCGTATTTCAGAATCTTTCTTATCCCCTCAAAGAACATACAAAAATTTCTCCTGCCGAAATTGCAAAAAAAATCTCATCTCAATTGGAAGACTTCGGCCTGGGCGGAACTGAAAAATTGTACCCCAACGAACTTTCAGGCGGAATGCAGAAACGTGTAGGTTTGGCGCGGGCCATGATGCTGGAGCCGGAAATTATTCTTTATGATGAGCCCACAGCCGGCCTCGATCCTTACAACACAAAAAAAATTCAGGAATTAATTCTGAATCTGAAAACCAAGGGTGTAACTGCTATTTTGGTAACCCATGATATGCCGACCGCTTTTGCCGTTTGTGATAAGTTTGCTTTTTTAAAAGACAGAGTCGTCAAAGAACAGGGAACCATAGAGCAGCTCAGGGCCAAAAGTCAGTCCGAAAGTCTTATCCACCAGTTTATCGAAGGAAACATCATATGACACAAATTAAAGTTGGAATATTTTTAGCCGGTGGAATTGCTGTGCTGCTCATTTCCATTTTTATGATAGGTTCGAACAAATCCCTTTTTCAAGAGGTGATCCGCATCAACAGTTATTTTGATTCAGCTCAGGGAGTTAACAAAGGAGCTGTGGTGTCGCTGGCGGGTGTTAAAGTCGGCAACGTTGAGCAGATCTCCTACGATGAAAATAAAAACCTCGTTCAGATAACTTCGGTTATAGATACGGAATATAAAGGGAAAATAAAAAAAGATAGTCGAATTGAAATCCGAACTCAAGGTGCACTCGGCGATAAATTTCTGTACATCACCCCGGGCACGGCCGGAACAGAGACCATTGCCAGCGGCGACGAATTAAAATCAGACTATGGAAACGACATCTTATCCGTTCTCTCGAAGCGCGGTAACGAAAGCGAAAACTTATTTGATATTTTAATTGATATCAAAAAACTGACGCATGCCTTGGTTGAAAATAATAAAGCAGTTCACATTTCAAACAATCTCGACAAAGTAACTTCCAATCTGGCACAGATAACCGAACAACTTAATAAAACCGTTAAATCGGGAAGCCTAGATAGATCAGCCGTTAAACTCGAACGAATTCTTGATAAAGTAGATCGCGGCGAAGGCACATTAGGCGCCTTGATCAATGACAGATCCATCCACGATCGTATTAAAAACATCCTGGGCGCCGGTCAAAAAAACCAACAGGTTAAAAATATTTTGAAGTCTTCGGTTGAAGAGTAAATCTATATCACGAGCTGTTTTCGGCACTTAACTGCTCATTTAAGTGCGGAGTGGTTTGCGTGAGCCACCTTGCATAGTAATTCTTTCTGGGTTTGTAGGAAATAAACCCCAAAGCTTCTAAAACATTTTGTTTTAAATAGGATACGCAGGTTTTAAAATCTCTTCCCCATGCTACGACCCTTGAAAATGGCATGAATTCCCAAAATCCCCGGCTTTTTGTGGCGGCTTTATAGCCAAGGGACCCATCGCCCCTCCTTGATATTCGTCTTGAACGGCAAAACAAATTAAAACTTTGATTACGCATCACATGGCTTGCGATCTTTCCTGATATTGCTTCGATAAAAGACCTGTATAGCGGACGATTTGTAATTCTTAAAAGCAAATGAATATGATTTCCGTTAACCGCCTGCTCATAAATTCTCACACCGAATTTTTTGGCGAAGCGCCTGATTAGATTATCTATTGCTTTGCGGTTTCGAATTGCCAAAAAACTGTCACTTCCGCGGGCCCAGGGGCTTCGCAGAACGAAATGGATCGAGTCTTTAGAACAAAGCGGCCTCATGGATTTCCTTCTGCCTTTGAGCAAGGCTCCACCAAAAAATTTTTGCGATTTAGGAGCAGATTTAAAAAATGAAAGTTGTTTTAATTTTTTCATAACCTTAGAGCGGTTCAAGAATGGGGCTATGGGGTGAGACAATCTAAGAGATCACGAAAGAAAAACAATTCGAAATCCGAATTTAGACAACTGAAAATTAATATACGGCTCACTCGGAATGAAAATGAACCGCTGCACAGGAATTCAATCCAGTACTTATTTTACAAATTTCTTAAGGTTTCTCTTAAATTCTTCATCGTTCGCGCTGGGAGTTAATTTACGATCCAAAGTTAGACGCACTTCTTTTACGAAGTTCTCTTTAAAATTTTTATTTACGGACTGCTTGATAGGTTCCAGCATAAAGCTTAACTGCTGCATCCACACCGAATTGCGCACGCACAGCCACAGTATTCCGGAATGAAAAGATATGGGTTCCGCATTTTCAGACACTGTAGGACCAACAATTTCTTTCCAGTTCAGCCACAATTTCCATCGCAAATATTGGTCTGAAACACGCCCTGTTTTGCCTTCTAAAAGCTTCTGCAGAATCTCTGCTGTGGTGTTAAATTTAGTCTTAAAATCTTGTTCGGATGACATCTGAATAGGGTTATCACAAGGACTTGCTTTTTTCATTAATAAAGTCTACTTAGAACCAATGCAAAATAACAAAAAAATTACTGTGGTCGGAGCCGGTCTCGCCGGAAGCGAATGCGCTCTTCAATTGGCCCATAAAGGCTTTAAGGTCGTACTCTACGAAATGCGCGGAGTAAAACCGACGCCAGCTCACAAAACCGATCATTTTGCAGAATTAGTCTGCTCTAATTCTTTTGGAAGCATGTCTGAAGTTTCAGCTACAGGCCAGCTCAAATGGGAAGCGGAGCAACTGGGTTCGTTCATTTTAAGGGCGGCAAAAGAAACGGCTGTGCCTGCCGGTCAGGCTCTAGGTATCGACCGCGAAGTCTTTGCAAAAAAAATTACCGACATGGTGGCAGCACATCCCAACATCACAATAAAACGAGAAGTGATTTCTTCATTGGATCAAATTGAAAGACCGGCTGTGATTGCAACCGGGCCTTTAACCGACGAAGCGCTGGCGCAGGATCTACAAAAACACTTCGGCGATGAATTTCTTTATTTCTTCGATGCTATTGCACCAATTATCGATGCCGATTCAATTAATACCGAAATAGCCTGGAAAGCCGATCGCTACGACAAAGGCACGCCTGATTACTACAACTGTCCGTTAAATAAAGAACAGTACTTTAATTTTATTGAAGAAATTAAAAATGCCCGAAAAATTGAACC
>JAYTFA010000295.1:0-4500 GCA_043734765.1 Pseudobdellovibrio sp.
GCATCACTGCCGCGCACCGATTTTATAAAGGCAGATATGCAGTCGTAATGCTGATCGGAAGATTTATCGTAGGCCAGAACTTTACTGCCGACCAACTGCTGTAATGTCTCCACATTCAACGGAAAATTTTCTTTGCTTATTTTAAATAATTCAATGGCCGACTCTAAATAATTAAAAAATTTACGGCCGTCGCCGTCGGCAAGACCCAATAAGTAGTCAAAGGTTTTTTCCTGCAGCAACTGTGCAATTTCAATTTTTTCGACTTCAGAAATTTTATTGGCCAGCTTGATGAAGCTTTCTCTTTCAAGCCGCTTGAATTGAATAACCTGACAACGGCTCAGTAAAGCCCGATTCAGTTCATAACTGGGGTGCTCGGTCGTGGCGCCCACCAGATAGAGTTCACCCCGCTCAATAAACGGTAGAAGCACATCCTGCTGCCCTTTATTGAAACGGTGAATCTCATCCACAAATAATAAAGTTTTTTCGGAAAATTCGGCTAACTTGCGCTTGCCTTCCTCGCCCGCCGCTTTCAGATCTTTAACTCCGGCATCCACCGCGTTCATCGCAATAAAATTGGCTTTACCGGATTGGGCCAGAGCTTTGGCAAAACTGGTTTTTCCCGTTCCGGGAGGGCCGGTTACAATAAGATTTAGCAATTTTCCGTGCTTTAAAAGTTTTCCGATCGGCAGGTTTTCATTTAAAATATGTTCCTGTCCGACCACTTCATCAACTGTTCGCGGACGCAGCCTTTCAGCCAGAGGACGCAGTTGAGGCGAAACGGAACTTTCAAATAAATTCATTAGGGATGGATCTCAATGCGTAACTGTGACGAATCCTGGGTAAAGCCGAGATAGCCCATAAGCTTTTTAAGTTTTGTGTTTTTATCCACCGTGATCCAAGTAGATTGAGTGTGGGTTTCATGTAAATTTTCGAATTCGTCCGCCCAGTAGTGAAATTCAAATGTCGTTTCATTTTCGCGAGGATAAGCAATCAGCATAAGATGCAATTGAAAAACAAAGCGGTCACAATAAACCGTCCACGAATGCGGCTGCACTCCTTTATCGTGTTTGCAATCGTACCAAAAACTACCGTCTGTAGATAAATAATCAAAAGAAAGATTTTCCGGTTCAAAAAGTTGAGGAGTCGGAATTACATCCGTACCGGCATTTGAAATCTCGGTAAAAACCAACAGAAAAACCAAAAGAAATAATTTATTCATAAGCTCACCTTTTTTTCAAAATTCAAAAGCTGCTCTTTAATTTTTAGTCCGCCGCCGAAACCGGTAAGGGAGCCGTCTTTTCCGATAACACGATGACAAGGAACGATGATGCAGATTTTATTTCGTCCGTTGGCTCCGCCCACGGCTCTTACCGCTTTAGGATTTTTCATTTTGCGGGCCTGTTCGCCGTAAGAAATGGTTTTACCGAAAGGAATTTGCTGCAGACTTTTCCAGGCCTGAGTTTGAAATTCAGTGCCGGAGAACTCGAGCGCCACATCAAAATCTTTTCTTTTTCCGGCAAAATATTCTTTTAATTGCTTTTCCGTTTTGCGGATGACTTCATCTTTTTTTTCAGTCAGTTTAATTTTTGCTTTTTTTAACTGCTGAGAGTAGTCTTTCCAGCCATTATCAAAAATCAAAGCCGTTATTTTTTCATTACTATTATTAGACAATATATGAAGCGCGCCCACGGGGCTGCTTACCTTGCTGTAATTGTATTGCATGTAAAACCTCGTGAGTGAAAATAACAATATCTTGACTCGTCAGTAAAGCAAATACACTTTATACACCTCAACAAAGAGGTTTTTATGTTTAAAGTATGCCTATTAATTGCACTTACCCTGACTGCCTTCAGTTGCGCCCATACTTCTGCGCCCCATAATTATAAATCAGCACTTGAATACTCCAAAGCCCAGGAATTTAAATCAGGAAAATTAATCATCGTTCAAGGCCCCACTTCCGACACTGAAAGCAATATCAACATCTTGTCTCCGGTACTGAAAAAATATATTTTTGTGGTTAAAGACGAACAGGGCAAAACTTACGAAGTAGAACATTACGACACGGTTCATACCTCACCGCTCCTTTGGAAAGTGGACAAAATTTTGGTAAAAGGACTCACTCCGGGCCAGAAATACTCCTTAGAAGTTGTTGATGAATTCAGAAATTCAAAAACCCGCGTTGATCAGCGAAATTTCACAACACTGAATACAAAACAGGACCATGTTCGCTTTGCCTATGCTTCCTGCATGGCCGATGACTATCGTTTTAACGAAGTTATCGATCCGATGTGGGAACAGATGCGAAAGCAAAATCCCGACATGATCGTACTTAACGGCGATCTGGTTTATGTGGACTCATTTGAATATGTTGAAAGAAACAAAGCCACCGAACTGGACATCTGGTTCAGATTTATTGATTCGTTCAACCGCCTGCCGCTCTATCGCTGGCATGATTTGAAACCTATTTTTGCCACTTGGGACGATCACGATTTCGGCACGAACGACAGCGATCGGGATTTTAAAGAAAAACTGGCCGCCCGTAAAATATTTTTAGCTTTCTTCGGCGGAAAAAATTTGAATAAAACCTATAAATTAGAACCTGAATCGGTTTACTCCTCATTTGCGGCATTTAAGCAAAAAATGCTTTTCCTGGATGATCGCTATTTCCGCCAACCCAATAAAAACCAAAAAGTTGCCGAAAAATACGGGCACTGGGGCGAAAAACAACATAAATGGATTTTAGAAAACTTAAACGATAGTCAGACTCCTGTTTGGATTTTTAACGGCAATCAGATTTTCAGCGGCAACACCTTAAGTTATAAAGAGTCGATGCAGGACAATCATCCTGAAAATTTCAAAGTGTTTATCGAAGATATGCAAAAAACCAAATCTCCGGTCATTTTTGCTTCGGGCGATATTCATTTTTCGGAAATTATGCAGATACCGGCAGAACGCACAGGCTTTGAAACTTTTGAGGTGACCTCAAGCTCCATGCACAGTTACACCGGCGAAGGTTGGGACAATCCACTGCGACTGAAAGGTTCATTTACCAATGAATTTAATTTTATGATCATCGATAGTAAAAATGAAAGCGGAGTTTTAAAAACGGATATTTCAGCCTGGGGTTTAAAAGATAAACCTTATTTTGAAAAGCATCTAGAAGTAAAAAGATAATCAGTCCGATTTTTTATTTCGGTACGGGCAATGCAGGCAGCCACTTTCGCAGCAATGCCCGCGTTTGAGTAGATAAAATTCAGTTAGCACAAATAAGCCTTGAGCATTGATATAGTAATCTTGGTTCAACACAAGCTTATCCATGGATGCATCCGCAGGGTTTATATTTTTATTTTTTTGAAACATTTTTTTAATCTTTAAATACATATAGCACAACGTGACCTTAGTTCCTGCATTATTGCAAAATTACTGAAAACAACCGGTTGAGATCGAACCGTTACCACATACTAACGCTTTGTCGCTGCTTCTGAAATAAAATCCTACAACCGGAGATGTGCAGGGCTGCCCGCCACCCCTTCCCAAGCAACAATTTGAAAAATCAGTCCGCGAAGCCAAGCAGACATAAATCTGTGTATCTGCAATTTTCGGAATTGTTACGTTACATCCGCTTATTAAAAATACCGAAAAAATCAAAAGCTTAACCATAGATGTATTTGAAGGGTTTTTTTCAGAAAATTCAACAATCTTGATGTAATTTTTCGATGCAGGCGGCGATGACGTGAAAAAATAATGTGGGTATATTGGGGAATGCTAATCACCGAACAGATTCAAGTGACTTCCAATATGGGCGACGAGCGCCGTGGCGCGGGTGTTATAACAATTCAGAAATTCTTAAAGCAGGAAATGCTGATGAACGCGGCTAAAAAACTCGGACTTTTCTGGATGCTCGCTTTTTTCAGTATTTTTATTCCTTTCTTGCATTTTTTTTTAGTGCCTTGCTTCTTAATTGTGGGAGTTATTACCGCTCGAAAATCTTTTAACTCAGCTGCCAGAGTTTTACAGGGTGAGACTGCGTGCCCTTATTGCCAGAAAGAAATCAAAATCGGTTCTTCCCTTTTAAATTGGCCGCTAACTGAGATTTGTCAGAACTGCGTGAACACAATCCGGATAAACAAAACAACTTTAGTGTAAAGAACTTCGACAAAAATCATTAAACAAAATTCTCCTGTCTAAACCGGATATGCTAGAATTAAGTATGCTTACACAAGACAGCTGGAAATTGTTTCCACGCCTGATTGAACAGAAAATCAACCATCTCCTTGATGAGGCGGAGCCTAATGAGGCCAAAGCTTATCAACTTTATAAGACCTGCAAAAATGAAAATTTGTGGAGAAACTCGTTTCAGTTGTTCAATGTTCATCTGGGGGATTTTTTTTCACAGCCGAAATCTGAAAGAGCAAAAAGCTATTTCGATAATTTTCTCGATCGGCCCATGAACCGCTCCATCTTCGATGATTTCCAGCTGACCTTCCGCACGGCGGACGT
>JAYTFA010000296.1:0-4601 GCA_043734765.1 Pseudobdellovibrio sp.
CGGAGTTTATCAAGGAGATTTACGGAAATACCGCGGCTCCGGTTTTATTTGAAACCTGGATTGAAGAGCTTGTAAAAATTGAAAAAGAAATCAAAGCGAATGCAAAGCCGGATACCGGTGAAAAAATTCAGATCGGCATTTCAAAAGCCATGGTGGCCGCATTTAAAAAAGGACTTCCGGTTATTTCAGTAACTTCAGATTTACCGGGCTCTACCGGTGTGGCCGGTTTCAGAAAAGAATTTCCCCAGGCTTCAATTGATGTGGGTGTTGCAGAAAGTAACATGGTTTCAACGGCTGCCGGACTATCAAAACAAGGTTACATTCCCGTTGTAGATACCTTCGCGCAGTTCGGGGTTACCAAAGGGGCTTTGCCTATCACAATGGCGATGCTGTCTGAAGCGCCGATTATAGGTGTTTTTTCGCATACAGGTTTTCAGGATGCCGCTGATGGGGCATCCCATCAGGCTTTAAGTTATATGGCCATGCTGGCTACAATTCCCGGTGTTGATCTGTACTCATTATCTTCCAGCGAAGAAGCTGAAGTCTTAATGACTGAGGTTATCGAAAAATTTGCAGTAGATAAAACAGCCGGTCGGAAAGCTCACTCTTCTATTTTCTTTTTAGGTCGTGAAAATTTCCCGAAATCTTTTAAAACGCCGGAAAACAATATTTCTTATAAGGCGACAGTTCCGCAGGTTCTAAAAGACAACTCAATCAATGGTAAAAATGTATTATTGCTGACAACAGGATCACTCGTTGGAGAAATGCTCACCGCCAGCGATAAATTGAAAGCGGCAAACGTGGGTTCCATAGTTGTAAATCAAAATTGCCTGAATAAAATTGATTTAGAGGTGTTAAAGCCGCTTCTGCAGAAATGCGAAGGTCGTATGATAACGGCAGAAGACCACCAGGTTTTGTTGGGCTTCGGCTCCTTTGTAACTCATCAACTGGCCCAGCACGGTGTAAATCTCAAGGTTAAATCTCTGGGAGTGCACGGGGAGTTCGGTCAGAGTGCTTACAATGCGATCGAACTTTATCGAAAGCACGGCATTGATTCGGAAGCTGTCGTTAGCGCTGCCGCAACATTATAAATTACTTTAAATATTTTTTAATATTGGTAATATCAAGTTTCTGAATTTCAGACCAAGGGCAGAGTTGTTGATCACAGGATCTGACTCTGTAACACCTGCCATCATCAGGTTCCATGGGTGCATCGCCACGAACCAACACGCCGACCAGATCAAAACTTGAATTATAAACTCCCGATCCCGATAATCCGGCATATGCAGGCATGTGAGATTTGTAAAAGTTGATATTTTTATTTGATATATCCGCAGAATCCACAAATCCTTTTAATATTTTCTTGGGTAAGCCTAACGGGTGTCCAACCGACATAATATCTTCAGAATGTTCATCAAGTTGACCCGTACTGAGCTGGATCGGGCTGACGTTTGGTACATCTCGATCGAGCTGCACCAGCGCATAATCTATCAGTTGCTGACTCGGAACGGGTTTTGAGGAATAGAGGAGCCGATTGCATTTAAAAATTCTGCTCTTATCGAGTTGGATTTTATCAATTTCTGCATCTGTATTGAAATCGAAAACAAAGTTAAGGTTTTTGCAGTCCGCATTCGACAAAACACAATGCCCTGCCGTTAAAACTACATTTTTTGAAATCAGGATTCCCGAGCAGTTGGACCACAATCTCTGCTCTTCAAAATTTTCTTTCACACAGAAACGATACTGTTCGCCCAGTTTGTATAAACTCTTAGACATCAATTTTTCATTTTTAATTATGGAGACGGTTGCTTTTTTAATTTCTTCAACTCTTGTGCCGGCCACCTGATCGTTTTCAAAAATTCCGTAATTCTGGGCTGCAGATGCCGGAGCGCTGATGGCAATTAAAAGTAAAAACAACCGGCCTTTATTCATAGAGCAAACAAACTTTCACAGGTGCGTATCATCCGCGGAGTTTTAATTCCAAAACCTTCATTAATAAAACTCTCGAAGGTTTGGATTTTTTTATAAATTCGGTTCACAAGTTTGTTGTTCTCAAGAAAATTAACTATTTTGTCTGCATTTGTAATCACAATTAAGCCCAGAGTTCCGTGAACGATAAAAGATATTATAGGTGTTCGTCCATACACCTCGGGTTGTAAAACCATGCTGATGCTGGCCAACTGCGAAAGTATAATCCAGCGCATTTCCCCGATTCGCTTCATCATCATTTTTGCCACAGGCGTTTTTTCATTCTCGATGGCACCGTACATTTCAGTCCACGCAAAGGCGGTCATTGTAAAGAGTCCGGCAATTTTGGCAGAGGTTAACCAAAAATTGGTCGTCATAACGGCATCGGAAATATGATCCAGCGAAAGTAGGCCTGTTCGGATGGATTGTACGCCAATACCAAATAGCATATTTGATAAGAACTGACTTGATAAAACTTTAATCGAAATTAATTTATCGCTCACCATGAAACGATCAAAAACGTTGATTAATTTGTTTTTCAACGGACCGGTCATTGATGTCCAGAGATCTTTATCCAAACCGAATGTTGCAGCCATAACTATATTCATAAGAACCATACTCGTTTTTTGGTGTATATCGAGTGAGGCCGAGTGGATCCATAATAAGGTATCGTAACCTACCGTGATGCTAAGTACTGTTAGACCGATTCGATCATGCAACACCGTATTTTTGGCTCGCGAATAATAAGAGTTAAAGCCTGATGCTATTTTTTGTGAGGCGCTGGCTAATTTACCGATCGGTATAAAGCGAACAAGCCTTTTATCGCCGGGACCGGATGTGGCCTGCAGAACAGCTTCGACTACAGCTTCCTGATCCGTGCTCACTATGATATCGGAATTCTGAGCATGTGAGTCGTGCAGTATTTGTTGAATCTGTTGCGGGCTGGTGGAGTAAACTTCAGTGGCTGTTATAAGAGCCTCTTTGCCCTCAGCCAGTGGAGCCTTGATTATTAATTTAGGAGAATTTGATTCAATGAGTTCGCTGTTGGCTAAAGCGCCTGAAAATGAAAATAAAATGGCGATAACTGCAATAAACCTTGAACGCACGTGAACACCCCTTGCCAGCTTCAACCTAGAGGTGCAGATTTTATTCCACTATTTAAATGAATAGGAACCAGTTGGAGTGTCTAAGAATGAGACAGTGACCGATTACGACTAGCCTGCATCATCTTCTGAGTCTATTGCAGCAGTTTGATCAGGGTCTTTAACTTCTTTACCATCGACACATTTGATTTTAGGTGAGCTGCCTTCTTTTAAACAAATGTATTTGGGGTCTAAATCTTTGCGATCATAGCGATCATGTCCTATGCCGCAAACCCATTTTCCTGCACATGTATTAAAAGGCCCTCTTGCACCAAAGCAAGATGGGGGCTGACAATGCCCACCCCGGTCTTCAGCAGAAACCGTTTGCGTAAATAAAAAAGTAAATGCTAATGCAAATATTGCAAAAAAATATTTCATAATTCCTCCGATTAATAATTTATCGGACGTAAGTGCACAAGGCTCAAGTGTGTTTGATTGATTTTATCGTCTCAATTTGAAACAGATTCAGTTTTGGACGAATTTTTCACGCTCATTAAGCCAGAATAAAAACTCCGACGAGCCGAGACGATGTGTTAAAAGCCCGAGTTTCAGAGACAACATAAAAGTTTGATTAAACACCATCGAGCGCTGGCGCCGTTCACCCTTTTTGACATAAGTTTCAATTCTGGTCAGAGGGCCGATAAACTGCATCGCCTGAAAAAATATGGCAAGCTCGGCTTTAAAAACACCCAGTTCATCTCTGCAGAATAATAAAAACTCTTCGTTTTCAATCAGATCATTAATATCATACTGTGCCGGCTGGGTTGTGTGTAAATATGAAGCCAAAATTGCCGACATGAGTTCCGTAGCATCGGCAAAATTAACGCCATAGTATTCAAAGCTCCGGATGTAACATAAAAATTCGTGGCGTTGATGTTCGTTTGAAAATAATTTGTGAAATGAAGGGAGAAGAATTTCAAAAACATTGAGATCAAAAAGTTCGATCAGGGCTTGCTCAATATTTTTAAGCCTGAAAAATTTTAACCATTCTTCGCGACGGCGCGGAAGTACGGTTCTTTTAAGTTCCTGCTTTAAATTGACTATCTGGGTTCTTAAGTTTGTCTCGATCGAAAAATTTAATTTCTGTGATAACCGTATAGCTCTTAAAATTCGCACCGGATCTTCGATCAGTCTTGCCTGGGGATCGCCGATCATACGGAGCGTTCGTGAATGAATATCCTCTATACCTTTACAGTGGTCGATAATAACCTGGTCAATTGGATCGTAATAAAGCGAGTTAATGGTAAAGTCTCTTCTGAACGAGTCTTCTTCAATGTTGCCGAAAAAATTTTCTTCAACCAAGTGGCGATCTTCGTGCTCGGTGGTTTCAAGTTCTTCGGTTGTGGCCGCTCGGCGAAAGGTTGCAATTTCATAAATGTGTTCACCGCGTTTCGCATGAACCAATTTAAATCGTCGGCCGATAATAAAACTATAAGGAACTTTTTTCTTTACTTCGTTCGGCAGGGCATTCGTTGCAATATCAAAATCTTT
>JAYTFA010000297.1:0-6849 GCA_043734765.1 Pseudobdellovibrio sp.
AGTACAATCAGCATCTGAGTTCTGAACTGCTCCATTAAAAACAGGGCGCGTTCTGCCAACTCACTGGCATCAATAGTTTTTGGTGAATGCGACATAATATCAGCTGCGACTTTCAAAAAAGGATCCTGATTTTTTTCCAGGAAACGTCTGATATCACCATCGGTAATAACCCCGATGAGCTGACGTTCGCTATCTAAAACACCGGCAGCACCACGCACGCTTTGATGGGTCATAGCTGTTAATAATTCTTTCATTGATGTTTCTTTTTTCACGAACGGTAAAGCATCCCCGGTTTGCATAATATCTTTTACGCGCATTAATTTAGCGCCTAGCGAACCCGAAGGATGAAGCTCAGCAAAGTTTTCAGAGTTAAACCCCCTTACTTCAAGTACCGACATGGCTAGAGCATCTCCCATAGCCAATGTTGCCGTGCTTGAAGATGTTGGGGCCAGATTTAAAGGACAGGCTTCTTTTTCAACTGAAACATCAATAAAAATATTTGCAGCCTGAGCCAGTGTGCTATTACTTTTACCGGTTAAGGCGATTAAAAAAATACCGTTACGGGACAGAAAATTAAGAACCGGATTTAATTCGGACGTCTCGCCGCCGTAAGAAAGTGCGATGACTAAATCCTTTTTGGAAATGACGCCTAAATCGCCATGGCTGCTTTCGGCGGGATGCAGATACACGGCAGGAGTTCCCGTGCTGGAGAGCGTACTGGCAATTTTTCTGGCTACTTGCCCGGATTTTCCGATGCCGGTTAAAATAATTTTACCCTGACAGTTAATAATCGCATCCACGGCCTTTACAAAGTTTTCATTGAGCCGCGGAATGAGTTTAAGAATGCTTTCGGCTTCGATTTTTAAAGTTTCGGCGGCCGTTTGTAAAACTTTTGACATGCTTTAACCTCTATTTATTTTTATCTGAAGCTTTAACAAATGCTGCAAATAACGGATGTGGGCTCAACGGCTGAGACTTAAATTCAGGGTGAAACTGCACTCCCACAAACCACGGATGCTTTGTTTTCTCTAAAATTTCAACTAAATTTCGCTCTTCGTTTATACCTGTGGCTCTTAAACCGTGTTTCTCAAAAAGATCTTTGTATTTATTATTAAATTCAAATCGATGACGGTGACGTTCCGAGATAATATTTTTTTTGTAAATTTTTAATACTAAACTTTTCGGAGATAATTTACATTTGTAGGCACCCAGGCGCATCGTTCCGCCCTTGGCGACTACACCTCTTTGTTCAATCATGGAATCAATAACGATATTACCGCCGCGCTTAACTTCCCCGACAAACTCCCGGGATGTTGCATCTGTAATTCCACAGACGTTGCGCGCAAATTCGATAGCTGCTAGTTGCATCCCGAAACAAATTCCGAAAAAAGGAACTTTCTTTTCGCGTGCATACTGAATGGCTGTAATCTTTCCATCTACGCCACGTGTGCCGAAACCGCCCGGAACTAAAATCCCCTGCGCTTCTGCTAATAATGTTTTTACATTTTTCTGGTTCAGCTTTTCAGAGTCGACATAAATAATATCCAACTTTACATGATTAGCCAATCCGCCGTGGACCAAGGATTCATGGAGGGATTTGTAGGACTCTTTTAAGTCAACATACTTCCCGACAATGGCAATTTTAACCGTAGACCTTGGTGAATTCTGAATTTTAGAAATTTTTTGCCACCCGGAGATATTATATTTGGTTTTCTTCAAGTTCAGTGTGCTGACAACCAACTCGTCCAGATTTTCTTTATGCAATGCCAGGGGCACATCATAAATTGAGCTTGAGTCTTTAGCTGAGATTACATGTTCTTTTTTTATCGAACAAAAGAGTCCGATTTTAGATTTTAAATTATCATCAATTGTTTTTTCACTTCGACAAACTAAAAAATCCGGCTGCAAGCCGATTTCGCGTAATTCTTTAACTGAGTGCTGTGTCGGCTTACTTTTTAATTCGCCTGCAACAGCAATATAAGGAACGTACGTTACATGTACCAGTGCCGTATTCGTAGGCCCCAGATCAAGACGCAACTGACGAATGGCTTCAAAGAATGGTTGCGCTTCGATATCGCCAACGGTTCCGCCGATTTCAACGATTACAATTTCGCAACCTTGCGCCGCTTCGTAAACCCTGGATTTAATTTCATCTGTAATATGCGGAATAACCTGAACAGTCCCGCCTAAGTAATCGCCTTTTCGTTCTCGGCCGATAACGGTATCGTAAATCTGGCCTGCGCTGACGGAGTTAGATCTTTGTGAAATACTGTTCGTAAATCTTTCATAATGTCCTAAATCCAAATCCGTCTCGGCACCGTCATCCGTAACATACACTTCTCCGTGCTGAAGTGGCGACATTGTTCCGGGATCCACATTTAAGTAAGGATCGAATTTCATAATAGTAACTTTGAACCCGCGGGCCTCGAGCAAAGAACCAAGGCTTGCCGCGGTTAATCCTTTACCGATGGAAGAGACCACTCCACCTGTTACAAATATAAATTTTTGCTTTAAACGACTTTTCGAATGCTTTTTTTCAACTGGTTTTGCCATGTTCCCTAGAATACCAGCTACTTCAATAAAGCTTCAAGCTTTTGGAGATCTTCCGGAGTATCAACACCATACGTCGGCTTTTGAACCTGAAGAACTTTGATTTTAGCTCCCAGATAAAGTGCTCTTAACTGCTCTAAGCTTTCACTTTTTTCGATGAAAGCCTGCGGCGCTGTGCAAAATTTTTGCAAAAAAGCACGGGAATATCCATAGAGTCCAATGTGTTTGAGTGTGGCCGGAATTGCCAAGCGACTGAAGTAAATAGCTTCGCCAAACGAGTTGATGATTACTTTGACAGCATTATTATTGTTTAATTCCTCCGCGGGCAAAGGATGCGCCAGCGTAGCCATTTCTAATTTCGGATTATCAAAAAAGGCCTGAGCTAACGGATCGATATAATTTTGATCTATTAAAGGCTCGTCTCCCTGAATATTTAGTACGACATCAAAATCCAAATCTTTTGTTGCTTCAAAAATCCGATCGGTGCCGGTTGGACAATCCGAACCGGTCATTAAAACTTCAACTTTTAAATCCCGACAGACCTTCGCAATTCTCTCGTCGTCGGTCGCAACGTAAATTTTTTGAATTAATTTACTTTTACGCGCACCTTCAACAACCCATTGAATAATCGGCTTATTTTTCAGGAGCTCAAGCGGCTTACCCGGAAATCTGGTTGACGCAAATCGGGCCGGAATAACAGCGATGATTTTCATTTCTTAATCCAACTGCGGTAAATAAATTCTTCCAGCTCTTCGCACCCGGTTTGATTTTTTGATGAAATAGCAAATACATCATCTATTCGGGATTGTTTTTTGATTCGTGCAATCGCCTTGGCAATGTCATTTTTAGAAAATTTATCAGATTTAGTTAAGGCAACGACGACCGACAAATCATTCTTCATCATATACTGGGCCAGAACTTCTTCATCAGTTTCCCAGTCCCGCGCCATATCCATAACCAGCACTAAGCCGGCGATCTGTTCTCGCTGACTTAAATAATTCTCCACCATTTTACGCCAAGTACTGAGTTCTTCACCGCCACGGGAGGCGTATCCGTATCCGGGCATATCCACAATGATATAACTATTGTTCATGTTAAAAAAATTAAGTAAACGGGTTTTTCCGGGCGATTGGCTGACTTTGGCAACTTTTTCGTTTGCCCAGATATTGATAAGTGAAGATTTACCGGCATTAGATCTTCCCGCCATCGCCACTTCTTTAAATTTGGAAATAGGAAAATCCCGCAATTTCACAGCACTTTTAATAAATGTCATTTTTGCCATTTGAAAATAATAGTCTAAAAACCTGAAATTCTCAATTCTTAGATTCATTCTTTAAAATAAGAAAAACTTAACTCAGATCAAATTAAACGCACACACAAGAGCCCGCCACTGGGCCGATACTTTGAATATCAATGAAAACACGAGAGGAAAAATATGATCCGATATAATTTAGAACTTTTAGACTCAACAAAACAAACCTGGCCCCTGAGCGACTTTGCCTACATCGGCAGTGACAGCGGTTGCAAAATACAAATCCACAGCAGCGGTTCAGACAGCCAACTGGCCGGAAAACATGCCCGATTAGAAGTTAAAGATAAACAACTTTTAATAAAAGATATGCGGTCCGATGCAGGAACTCTGGTTAACGGAGCTTTTATAATTGAAGCCATTTTAAGGGACGGCGATCTTGTTACTGTGGGGCAGCACGACTTCGTTGTTCACGATCTCGAAGTGATTAAAAAAGATTTTCCCTTAAAAAGCCGTTACGAATACTGGAATGAACAACTTAAAACCCTGGCAACGGTGGCTTTAACTAAACATCCTATTTTACTTTTAGGACCTTCAGGTTCAGGTAAAGATATCATAGCGCAAGCGTTGCATCAGAACTCACTGCAAAGCAAAGCGCCATTTCTGAGTGTTAATTGCTCCGCACTTACGGAAACCTTGATTGAGAGCGAATTGTTCGGCCACACCAAAGGAAGTTTTACAGGAGCGATCGCCGACCGTAAAGGCGCTTTTGAAAGTGCCAGGTCAGGTACTTTATTTTTAGATGAAATCGGAGATTTGCCTTATGGGCTTCAAGCCAAGCTTCTGCGAGCTCTCGAAAACAACGAAATCCGTCCGGTGGGAAGCGATCGGGCGCTGAAAACAAATGTTCGGATTGTTGCAGCCACTCATCAGAATCTTTACGAAAAAATACGCGAAGGAAGTTTCAGATCCGACTTATTTTACCGGCTCAACGTCATTACCATTGAGGTTCCTTCGTTAAAAGAACGTCTTGAAGACTTTGATGATCTCATCTATCAATTTGCGCGACTTATGAAAGTTCGATTTTCTCATAATGCCCTGCAACTCCTGAAAAAACACGAATGGCCGGGCAACATACGTGAACTAAAAAATGTTGTTGCCCGTGCGTCGGCACTCTATCCGAAACAATTTATAGAAGAAAAACATATCGACATCTTATTAAATAAAAAAGAAAGACTGGCACATGCTCCAACGGGAGTTTCCTATGCAAATAATAACGATCTTAACCAGATGTCCGTCATTAAGGAAATTGAAAAGCAGATGATACTAAAAAGACTGGCGGCAAATCAAGGCAATCAAAAAAGAACAGCTGGTGATCTCGGAATGCCGAAGTCAACACTGCACGACCGAATAAGAAATTATAATATCAGTCTGGAGCAATTTAAGGCCTGAAATACTTAAGGCTTTATGACGAATGACTTTAAAAGAACTCTTCTGACTTGCCCGCGGGTTAATAATGAATTCAGTAACTCCCGATATTGCTCACATAAAATTTGTTTGCCATCGGATACCACGAGCTCGTCATAAGTTTTCTCTTCAGTCAGGCGCAATAACCTATCTTTAAACTCCGCCTCGCGGTCTTTAATCTCGATGATGGCATCGGACGATAATCCTTCGGTGGTGATTTCAATAGCTAACATCGGATTGTTTCCCGAACTTTCGGAAGGCTTCAGATTCACATGCATAGGGGAAATAGTAATTAAATTTTTGGCAAATCTGAGATTGTCGTAAAAGGATTCGACCTCATCATTAGGATTGAATTCTTTTAAATCGGAGCCGATTTCCGCAAATGAATTCAAGAATAAATTCTGGTGGAGTATATTGCTTTTATTATCCCAGGCAACTTTTATGGCCCCGATCGAAACAATAAATGCGGCCCAGAACAAAAGTACCGGCTTTGTGTTCGACGTAAATTCAAAGGGACGCATAAAAAAAGTTCTTAAGCTCGTGTGTTTTTTTTCATCAAAACCCAAGGCTTGATCCATGATGGATAAATCAACGGCCTCGCTATCAATTTGAATTTTACTGAGTTGGTTTAAAAAATCCGGATCTTCCTCATTTAAAATACTATCAACATCGAATAGCTGATCCTCTTCGGCCTCGTTGCCATCCGCTGAATTATTTTCTGGATTTTGGTCCAGATCCGAGTCTGGATTTTTAGGATTTTCATCACTCACTAAAAAATTATAATCCTATAATTTAGCAATTTGCACTAAAATTATCACATGCTTAAAAATACCAAACTAAGTCTTAAGTTTATCGGTTTGAGTTTTGCTCTGATCCTAAGTGGCTGCGTAACAAATGAGGGGGCTCCGCCACCGGTTGCTGCGTCCGAAACTCCTAAAATCCCCAGCCCGGTTCTCCCCACCCCGGCTGAAGTAAAAAGATCTGAAGAAATAAAATTAACCACTCTTGAATTAAAGAAATTTGCTTATGAGTTGGGTTTTGATCCGAAAAAAGAAATGTCACAGGAGCAAAAACAGCAAATATTGGATCGTAAAAAACTGCGACAACTCGAACGCTCGCTGGATTCCGTTAAAGAACGGCTGCAATACTCAAAAGTGTTACCGTGGTTGAATAACGATAATGAAAAAATTGAAGTGTTATCCATTCCGTCAATTGAAGGCCGCCAGGTCTGGATCAATAAAAATAAAATATGGTCGCGGGCAAAAGATCTTAAAAATTTTGATGAAGTTGTTGAATCACAGGATATCGCTCTTGGTATGCCGCAGGATTACGTGAGAAAATCCTGGGGTGAACCCAGCGCTATTGAAGTCAGCGGCAATCCGATTTATAAAAATGAGCGCTGGCAGTATTTAAAACAAGTATCAACGCCTCAGGGCTACAAACAGGAAACCCGTTTGGTTTATTTTGAAGGCGGACGTGTTGTGGGCTGGGAAACAGAATAACTTAGTGAGCAAAAGAATATCACTAGCTTTGTCTGTATCGTAAGCTACCGCTTTCTTGACCGACTGAATGATCCAATAACC
>JAYTFA010000298.1:0-2208 GCA_043734765.1 Pseudobdellovibrio sp.
TAAATCTTTTAAAGAATTTCCTAAAAAGCCGCTGATCTTAACTTTTGATGATGGTTACAGAGATAATTTGGAAAACGCATCTCCTCTGTTAAAAAAATATGGGTTTCGGGCGCAATTATTTCTTCTGTCCGATTCCGACATTAATAAAAATGCGTGGGATGCCAATGCAAGCGAACCGGCACATGAAATTGTTTCCGGTGCAGAACGCCTAAAGTGGAAAGACTCTGCATTTGAAATCGGTTCTCATGGTTTTTCACATCAGAAGATAACGGAGTTTGATTCGCAATCGGCCTTAATTGAACTTTCTGAATCAAAAAAAGCATTGGAAAGAGAATTCGATCGGCCTGTTAATGTTTTTGCCTTTACCTACGGAATCACGGCGCAGGACTCTGCGGAATTAGCGCAAACAGCCGGCTATGACTATGCCGTCAATACCGACTCGGGTGGGCTCCTGATGGAAGAAGATCCTTATTCTATTTACCGGGTTAATATTTTTCCAGATGAAAATCGTTTGTCTTTATTTAAAAAAACTTCAAAATGGTATCGAAAATATTATTATTTCAAAAGAAACAAATAATTAATATCCCAAATGTTTCAGAACAAAAACAACTGAAACGGCTAAGGTGTAGGCAACAGCATTACTCAAAACCAGTTGCATCAGGGCTGGTTTCCAGGAACCCATTTCCCGTCGTAAAATCCCCACTGTGGACGTGCATTGAAGCGCAATCATAAAAAACAATAATATCCCGACAACTGAAGCCGTTGTAAATATCGGTGTGCCATCAGGAAAAGCTGCCGCTCTCATAGCGGTGAGTAAACCCTGGGTCTGTGCTTCATCTTTAGCCTCTACATTAAACATTAATGCCAATGAAGAAACAAACACTTCGCGGGCTGCAAAAGCTGAAATTAATCCGAACCCTACCCGCCAATCAACTCCCATAGGCGTAAAAATGGGCTCTACAACCCGACCTACCTGAGCTGCGTAGCTATGACTGGCAATTTCTGTGGCAGACACTTCGGTTGCTCCAGTAGGCCTCGGAAAATTTGTGGCAAACCATAATACAATCGCCAAGCCGAAAATAATAGGTCCGGCTTTCACAATAAAATTTTTAGCTTTAGATACGGATTGCAAAAGTATAATGCCGAACAGAGGCCGACGATAAAGCGGCAACTCCATCAGCAATCTTGACTTGGCTGTGTCCTGAATAAATATTCCGATGATATGTGCGGCGATGGCTCCCACAACGATAGCCCCGAAATACATTAAAGACATAATAAAGCCCGCAAAAAACGGATTTTGATCGCCGTACAGAAAACCTATGAGTAAAGCATATACCGGTAATCGTGCCGAACACGTCATAAACGGAATGATACTCTGAGCAATTATTTTCTCTTTTTTCGAAGTAATATGTCGAGTGGCCATAATTGCCGGAATAGCGCAGGCAAAGCCTGACAATAAGGGAACAAAAGATCGCCCGCCGAGGCCTACCAATGAAAGTGGTTTATCAATAAGCGCTGCGACTCGTGCCAGATAACCCGAGGCTTCAAGCAATCCGATCCCCAAAAATAAAATAAAAATCTGCGGAATAAAAACAACCACTCCACCGATAGCCGCAATCAGCCCCGATCCTAAAAACTCACCGACAAGGCCGGGCATCTCTTTATTGACGAAGGTGATGATTTCTCCGAAAACGCCATCTATCAGGTCCATAGCCGGCTGTGCGGCCCAGTAAACGGCAGAGAAGAGTAAAGTCATAAAAATAAAAAACATCACGAAACCCAGAACCGGATGCATCAGAACACTATCAAGTTTGTTGGAAAAATTCTGAGCCGATTTCTCTTTGTTACGTTTCAAAAAAGCTCTTTTGTTCAGATCTTCAGCCCATTTGATAACATCCGTTTGTTCTTGAATGGACCAAGTCGGACATTTATATTCTTTTTGTTCGGCAGAAAAGTTTTTGAAATGATTAATTATTTCGTCTAAACCTTGCCCAAGAATTCCGTCGAACAGAATAACATCACAACCCAGTTCCTCTTTTAACAAATTCAGATCAATGACGGATCCTTCTTTGGCAATCAGATCCCGCATGGTAACAACAAACAGCGCCGGATAACCACTTTCAATAACCTGTTTTGCCAGAAGAAGATGACGGCTCAACTGAGTGGCGTCGAGGACTACAATAACCCCGTCCACTTTTCCGATTCTCG
>JAYTFA010000299.1:0-2395 GCA_043734765.1 Pseudobdellovibrio sp.
GGTTTTGAACTTATTTTTCTCGAGTTCATAAACAATTATTTCTCTTATTTCTTTATCTTCATCAACAACCAATATAGTGGCTTCGTTAGGTTTCATAGAGAGTACCTCCCTTAAACTCCATAATGCAACTCGACGTCCACGTGAGAAGCAATCAGTTGGATATAAACGCTTAAACCTCTATTGAATGGGGAATATTAGAACCGGAGCAAGGTAAACTTACTCTTTGATCACCAACTTGCGGTAGATAGAGTTAAACTTTTTTTACATATTCGGATTTGAGGTTGATCGCCCCGAATCCGTCGATTTTGCATGCGATGTCGTGGCCATCACCGGCATCAGTGATGCGGATATTTTTAACCTTGGTGCCGCCTTTTACAACTGACGACGAGCCTTTTATTTTCAGATCTTTAATAACAGTAACGGTGTCACCGTCGTGCAGTAGATTTCCGTGCGCATCGCGAACGCCTTGGGACTGCGGGGCCGCTTCAGCACCGACTTCTGCCAAATCAAAAGCACTCCATTCGTAAGAACATTCCGGACATATCCATAAATTTACATCGGCATAAATATTTTCAGAACTGCATTTCGGACATTGAGTTGGGTTTTTCATTAGATTGTAAATATCATGCTAAAATTCATTTGCCAACAAAAGCGTAGATGTTAGCCTTTAACCATGTCTCAGGTATTTGAAATTTTTTTTGTCGGTTTAATATTAAGTGCGGATTCATTTTCTGCTGCAGTTGCAATGGGGCTGCGACCTTTTTCTGAAAAAGATGCATTAAAATTTGCGGCCTCTTCAGGTGCAGCGGAGGCCCTTTTTACTTTGATCGGCGCGATAGCCGGAAGTCATATTATTAGTAAGTTTGCAGCGATCGATCACTGGATTGCATTTTTATTGCTGGGCGGGGTTGCGGTTCACATGGCTTATGAGGGCGTTACCGAATTATTAGGTAAAACCGTAAAAGAGGAAAATTTAAATTTTCACAGCTTTACTAAAGTTTTAATTGTTTCGTTTGCCACCAGTCTTGATGCTTTTGGAGTGGGAATAGGTTTAGGCATTGCTGATAAACCGATTTTTCCGTATATAATTTCAATAGGGGTCTGGGCATTTGTTTCTACAATTGTTGGCCTTCATTTGGCTAAAAGGCTTTCTAAAAAATTCGGTCCGCTGATTCACTTGTTAGGAGCAATAGTCTTGGGTGCGATGGCAATACAAATGTTAAAGATTTAAGGATCTATCGCATGGAAGAAAAAAGTCTTGTAAGTACAATGTTGACAGGCAAGCCGTCTAAAAATGCCTTCATCGTAGCTTCGGTTACAGTAGTAGTTATGGGGCTGGCGACACTTTTCTATTGGCAAGACACAGCGTGGTCGCAGTTGATGACGGCTGTGGGCCGACAGGTTTTTGAGAATCATCAGTGGTGGCGGGTTTATACGGCTGTGTTCATTCATGCTGATATCGCCCACTTTTTATCTAATATGTACATGCTGTGGATTTTCAGTTTTTTTGTTTTTGGCTATTTCGGTTATACAATTTATCCGTTAACTGCATTTGTTTCTGCAGGTTTGGTAAATATTATCGCGATTTCAACTTACACTCCAGATATGGAATTGCTTGGCGCCTCTGGTTTGGTTTATCTGCTGGGCGGGTTCTGGCTTACGCTTTATTTTCTGATTCAACGCCAGCATCAATGGGTAAGTCGGTTGCTGCGGGTAACCGGAATAGGATTTATGATTTTCGTGCCCTCAACTTTTGTGCCCAGTACCAGCTATCGAACTCACGGTATCGGATTTATTGCGGGAATATTAACAGGCTTGATTTATTTTTTTAAAAATAAAAAAATGATTCGATCCCGAGAGGTTTATAAAACCAGTATTATCGAGAACGAATCTGAATAATTTTTTATATCCAAACAGGCTCAATATTTCTATTACTAATCTGATGAAATAAATTTTCAATATTCAAGTCTTCCAAAAACGTCTGGGATTTCCACGATTCGAAGCGATTTAAATTATGGAAATCACTCGAGGCAATGATGGGCAGGTGGGATTCATAGACTTCTTTCGAAAATTTATGGGCCGTTGCGCATTCCCACGCATCAATCAGGGATGACAATTTTAAGCGATTATCCCATAAGTATGTGGTTTTAAATTCATAGGACTCTTCCCATAGCGGATGCGCGGCAATTGAAAAGTATTTATGATTGTCCTCAAGTAATTTTTCGATACTTTTATTGGGATCAATATAGTTATCAATATTTAAAAAAACAATATGGGCACCTTTTTGCTTAGACCAGGAGTTTAAAGTAACCTCAACACCACTGATTAAAATCATATTGTAATTTTCTTTAGCCCTCTTCGTTTCTTTTCTGATAACTTGCAGATATTCATCCAT
>JAYTFA010000300.1:0-6037 GCA_043734765.1 Pseudobdellovibrio sp.
TAAAATTAAGTCCAAAAGTGTGAAGTAGGTTATGTCGAAGTTTAAAATCACATACCCTAGCGGGGCAACGCTGATAGATCCTGACGAGGTCAGAGACCTGATACCAGATTACATTTCTACAATGGGAGAGTTAAACCAGGTCGAACAATCCAACATCGCAGATGCGTTCGTCTGGGTTGGTAGGCAAGCGCTTGATGAGCTTCTCACCGGAACATTTGTATTTAAACTTCACCAACGTATGTTCGATCAGGTGTGGAAGTGGGCGGGGCAGACACGCAGATCAAACAAAAACATTGGGGTTATGAAAGAGCACATCATGAATGACCTCGCTCAACTTTTGGGAGACGCAAAGTACTGGGTAGAGCATGGTGTTTTTTCAAAAGACGAAGCTGCGGTACGCTTTCATCATCGTCTTGTGCAGATACATATTTTCCCCAACGGAAACGGAAGACACGCACGCCTAATGACTGATTTGTTTTTAAAAAAATACGGTGAACCTAGTTTTTCATGGGGAACTAATATTGCACACACCCCAATTGAAGTTGAGGGGAAGACTCGAGCTGAATACATAGCAGCGCTTAAATCTGCCGATGCCAGAGACTTCAGATTGTTGATGAAATTTGTACGCAGCTAGATCCTTGGAAAGCGCACCATTTTTTAGCATTTACCCCTGCCGGGTGTGTACCGGGGTGGATATTGGTGGACTTTAGTGGAGGTCATCGAAATCTAAGTTATTGATAACACTGAAATCCGTGGTAATATCAAACAGTTGCAAAATCGTGTTCAGTGCCTATCGCCCCGACCAATTTTGAAGCTGCCAGAGATTCAAAAAAAATAATAATCCCAAGAGGTTACGAGTGGGACAAGAAAATCAAAATTCAAGTGCAGGTTCCGACGAGAACCTCTCAGCTAAAGGTCTTCAAATAAAATATCCTGAATTAGGGAATGTTCGTTTTTTCAATACTGAAGCTGAGCACAGTCACGTTGTTCGTTTGCAGAATGAAAAGATGGAAGAAGTCACCGAGTGGCTTGAAAAGTACCATGGCGGAATCGATTTTGATCTGGTAGGGCTGATTCAAGTCCAGCCCCGGACACCAAATGGAGATTTTTATGGATAACCCAACTATAAGATTTTTAGTCGTTGATGACTTTGCAACTTCAAGAAAAATAGTAATTAAAAACTTAGCCGAACTTGGGTTTCTAGAAATAGTCGAGGCCACTAATGGCGAAGAGGCATATCAAAAGCTAACAGAGGGTATTGAAGGCAACGCTACGATCGGATTTATAATATCTGACTGGAATATGCCCATTATGTCCGGCATCGATTTTTTAAAAAAATGCCGTGCAGAACTACGTTTCCGAGATATTCCATTTATTCTTGTAACGGCAGAGGGTGACTCTACACAAATATTTGATGCTACATGCTCAGGCGCTACCGACTATTTGGTCAAACCTTTTAATTCTGACTCATTTAAAATAAAAATTAAAACCTATTTACGTAATGTCGAAAAGACGATTTCCTTCAGTTCATTAAAAGTAAAAAAAGTGGTCAGATAGCTGAACCGCAGATGCGATTGGTAGTTAAAAAAAGTAACTGATCCCTTAAACTTCACCTAGTCCGCCACACTCCATCCTCTAAAGGATTGATTTAACAAAAGAAATTTTAATTTTCGGACGGTACTTCTGAATTTTTTAAAGAAAATTCAGAAGTCTGCAACGAAAGAAAAAAACTGCTGTAAAAATAAGAACTTCTAGAGGCGCAAGCTAGGTGTAGGTGAAGTTTAAGGGATCAGTTACTGAAGTATTCATAATTTTAAAATCCAGTATTAAAATGAAACGATCTATTATAGAAAATACGGATCTTTGTCTTAACTGTGTGCTGAAATGACTTCAGCACAATGTGACTTACAAAAATAAAATAATAGATTAGACTGGATACAATTCAAAAAATATGGAGAGATTTCATGACTAAGTTAAATATAGGTGCCCTCGGTTTTTTGTTTTTATTTTCCACACAAGCAATGACTGCGGAGACAACAGTTCGCATTTGTGGAGGGGTTGCCGCCATTGAAAACGTATTTATGAAAATAAAAGAACCATTTGAAAAGGCCATGAAGATAAAACTTGAAATCAAAGACACCGGATCAGACGAAGCTCTGTTGCTACTGGAAAATGGCCAGTGTGATCTGGCGACCACCGGGGTGAATCTTGAAGAGATAGTTGAAATATTGAAACAGAAGCAAAAAAACCTCAAAGATACGAAAAAATTTATTCCTAATTTAGTCGGCAGAGATCGGCGCCTGGTTTTAATTAATGCTGCTGCTAAAGTTAAATCATTGAACAATGAGCAACTCAAATCAATTGCTACCGGAAAAATAAAAAGCTGGAAAGAGCTCGGTGGGCCGAACCTTCCAGTCGTGACAGTATTTATTACTAAATCTCCCGGACTGTTTGTCTATTGGAAAAAAAATGTCATGGGCGGCGCTGAATGGGAAAAGAAAAATTCCAAAGAAGTTGCCTCTATCCAGGATGCCAAACAGTTAATTGCGGAGACGCCAGGTGCATGGACTGTTGTTCCAGCCTCGACAAAAGTTGAAAGCGATAAGCTTTTCTTACCCGAAGTTCCTGATTATGGAACGCCAATTTATGCTTTTAGTTATGAAAGACCCTCGGAGCAGATCAGAAAAATATATGACTTCATCAGAGCCGAGGGCAGTAAGTATATACAGAAATAGTAATAAGGAATAAAAATGGATCTTCACGAATTTCAAGGATATCTTTTACCAATACTTATCGTGGGCTTTTTTGCCTGGCGTTTCTTGAAGTTTAAAAAAGCAAAAGCTATGCTTCCGGAGTATTTAAAGCAAGGAGCTGTGATTGTCGATGTACGTAGTTCTGTAGAGTTTAATCAGGGGGCCAGGCCGGGAAGTATCAATATACCACTCAATGAATTAAATGCCCGCGTCAAAGAACTCGATAAGGAAAAAACAATTATTCTTTGCTGTGCTTCGGGTACCCGAAGCGGAATAGGTGTTGGAATTTTGAAAAAAAATGGATTTAAAAGAGTTGTCAATATTGGTTCTTGGACCAATACCTTAAGTTAATAAATTAACGGATTTGCCCGGTGCCATCAACAACCCAGCGCTCGCTTGTTAAGGCGGCTACCCCTACGGGGCCTCTGACATGAAGTTTTTGTGTGCTGATCCCCAGCTCTCCGCCAAGACCGAATTCGAACCCATCGGTGAACCGGGTTGAAGCATTCCAGTAGACGACAGCGGCATCAATTTCATTTTGAAATTTTTTTGCTGAACTTGCTGATGAGCTGATAATGCATTCTGAATGTCGGCTTCCATACTGTTCGATATGCTCAATAGCTTCATCAATCGAAGAAACCACTTTGCAATTTACGATTTGATCCAGATATTCAGTGTTCCATTTTTTTTCAGTGACATGCTTAACAGAGGCGCGGTTTTTTAAAATATTCAGGGCTTTGCTATCTGCAAACCACTTAACATGAAAAATCTGCATGGCATCATACACTTGAGGTAAAAGTTTTTTTGCCACAGCGTTGTGAACTAAAATTGTCTCCATAGAATTGCAGACAGCAGGTCTCTGTGTTTTTGCATTCACAAGTATTTTTAACACCATTTCGAGATTGGCATCACTATGAACGTAAGTATGGCAAAGTCCACGGTCATTTTTAATAATGGGAATAAGAGAATGCTTCACTACAAAATCTATCAGGTTTTCGCTACCGCGAGGAACGACTACATCAATGTATTTCTTTTGCTTCAGTAAGGCGTTCATAATTTTACGATCGGAGTCTGTAATTCCCCATAATACTTCGGTTGGCAGGCCGGTTTTTATCAGAGATTTTTTTAAAATATCATAAAGAACGGCCACGGTATTTTGGCTCTCTTTGCCGCCCCGTAAAATCATCGCATTTCCGGATTTAAACCCGATCGAAAAAGCTTCTACTGCCACATTCGGGCGAGATTCAAAGATCATAAAAATAACACCTAAAGGTGAACGGATTTTTCTTAAAAGTAATCCGTTTTTTAATATTCGTTTTTCACTTTCGCCGGACAGCGGATCCGCAAGTTCGCTCACTTGCCTGAGACTGTTGACCATGTGCTGTATCCGAACAGCATCCAGCATTAATCGATCTCTAAAGGTGGGGAGAATATTTGCAGGAAGTGCTTTCAAATCTTTAAGATTTGCTTTCAAGATTTTATTCTGTTCAGAAATCATGAGAGCTGCAGCGGTCTTTAAAACTTCGTTACGCAACTCAACCGGACTTAATCTCAATTCACGAGCGGCTATGCGAATTTTTTTAAGCTTTGATTCGAGTACCAACAGAGTCTCCTTTTGCCAGCTGCACCAATACTGATGGTAGATCGCCTTTAACTAAAAATATTTCTATCCCATTTTTTGAAGCCATTTGCGCTGCCAGCAGCTTGGAATACAGTCCACCGGTGCCACGACTATTTCCAGCGCGCAATCCGGGTTTTTGCAGATCTTTTTGAGTGATTTTATCAAGGCAAGAAATCAATTTGGCTTTAAGGTTTTTATTGGGATTGGCTGTATAGAGGCCTTGCACATCGATCAGAATAACAAGTCGATCGGCCTTGGTGTGAATGGCTGCAGCCCCTCGGCCTGCAGGGCCATATTGTAAATATCCATCACAATGGGTTGGCCAATGGCAGAAAGGGCTTGTTTTTCATTTAAGCGTAAGGATTTTTTTTATGTTTTGTACTACTGATGCGCTCTCGTGCTGAAGCAATGGCGCCGGAGGTGACCCAGATTATTTCAATATTAAAATCACGGGCTAACTGCAAAATTTGCTGAGACCAGGACTCTTAGTAAGAGTGGACCGCCGGCACACACCATATTACTGCCTGCCTTGATCACCCATCGTTTTCATTTTGCCATTTCAAAATCATGATATAGGAATGAATCTGAGGCAAGAAATAGTAATAAATAATAATTAGATTAGAGCGCCTAGCAACGCTTGAGGTTGTCATTACGAAATAGACCATAAAACACTTAAGTTCGGCAAAGTGCGGTCCGAAAGGTTTAAGATGCGCTTTAAATACTCATTCGGCAAATTACTTCAAACTCAATTCGATGAGTATAAGTCTGCATCTAAACAGATGAAGACGATTAAAATGACAAACATCGTAGCCATGACGTTTGGTCTGTTAGGGGCGCCCTACGCGCTCTTATATGCAATTGCTGCACTTTATCTGCCGGCGGTATTATTAATGTATCGCCCCGACCAATTTTCCCAAAAAAGGTTTGGTTCTCTTAACAAAAATCATACTGAGGGGCGTTTTATGAAATTAAGTATTGTTGTTTTTTTAATTAGTTTTTCAAGTATTTCATACTCTGCAGAAATGAGTGCGGATTCGACATTAGATACAATTGTTTCGCCCTTTGAGGATATGGTCGAAGCTGCTTTAGAAAAAAATATTGAGCATGTACAGGCAGCATTTGCTAAGGCGCAAGCTGCTGACTTAATTATTAAAACCTCTTTAGATTCTGAAAATTACAAGAAATTTAACAAAATATTTTTAGAACTAGAGAAATCTATAAAATTAAAAGAATTTGATAAAATTTCAAGTAATGCCGTAGAAATTTTTTATATTAATTCAATTGGATTTTCGAGGAAACAGGAGCTAAGCCTTTCTTTTCAGATAGAATTAGAGCAGCTAGATTATGTTGGATTTAAATTATTGACCTTAATTAATAAAAAAAATATTAATTGGCTGGAGCTGGCTAAGGCTGCCAGCCATGGCAGAGAAACCTGGAAAAAAACAATAGATAAAATTAAAAATAAAGAATTAAGCGATGCGGTTTCGAACAATATTGAATCCATGAATATTGCCATATCTGAAAGAAATAAAAAAATTACGAGACTTATGGCAAAACAAATTTTAGCACTAGTAGATTTGTTGGAAAAAAACTAGTAACAGGCAAAATACTGTTAGCTAAAGTTCGTAACTTTTTTAACGGAATAAAGTCTTAAAAAAACTCA
>JAYTFA010000301.1:0-9561 GCA_043734765.1 Pseudobdellovibrio sp.
AATTGGAAGCTTATGCCGTCTAATATAAAGATCGATATTGAAGCGCTCGTTTTAAAGCTGCTTGCGGAAAATTCAGAGATTAATCTCCACGATGTAGCCCATGCATCCGGACTTTCGAAGTCAGATGAGGGCGATAGAAAGGCCATCCGCAGAGTACTAAACTCTCTAATTAAGCGCGGACTTCTTGAGGCGAAAGGAGCTGCGCGCGCGCGGACTTATGTACGGACGGTTCAAGCGTTAAAGACTGAAATGACGTCATCACAAGAGATTGGAGGGGATGCATTTAAAGGTATCCCCTTATCTCAAGAATCCGAAATGCTTCTTGAGCATGTTTCTAAACCGCTTCAAGCTCGCACGCCGGTAGGTTATATGCAGGGCTTTTTGCGATCCTACGAGCCAAACCAAACATATTATTTAACTGAACCTCAGCGCATAGAACTTTTGAACGTCGGTAGAGTTGAAAGCGAAGTTAGGCCTGCAGGAACTTATGCACGCAATATTCTAAACCGTTTGCTGATTGATCTATCATGGAACTCAAGTCGTCTTGAAGGGAACACGTATTCACTTTTAGAAACTAAACGTCTTATTGAACTGGGCGAAAATGCTACTGGTAAGGATGCATCCGAAGCACAAATGATTTTGAATCACAAAGGTGCTATTGAATATGTTGTCGAGTTAGCGGGAGTAGAAGAAGTCGGTTCTCATGAAGTATGCAGCATCCACGCATTGCTTTCTGAAAACCTTTTAGGAGATTCTAGTGCTTCGGGTAGGGTAAGGGAGATTGCTGTCGGTGTTGGAGGCACCACTTATATGCCTCTAGAGAGCCCCTATATTTTGAAAGAGTGCTTTCAAGTTTTTATCCAAAAACTGAATCTCATCAGAGATCCTTTTGAGCAATCTTTTTTTTCACTGGTTCAATTGTCCTACATGCAAGCCTTTGAAGATGTAAACAAACGAACTGCACGTCTGGTTGCTAATATTCCGCTGATTAAAAAAAATCTAAAGCCACTTTCGTTCACCGATGTTGAGCAGGAAGCCTATGTAAAATCACTGCTTGGAATCTATGAAAAAAATGACGTCAGTCTGTTGCGAGATTTGTATATATGGGCCTATAAGCGCTCTTCACAGCGGTACTCGGCGATTCAGCAAGTAATGGGTGAGCCGAACTTACTGAAGTTGAAGTATCGAACGGTGATCAGTGATATCATTCGAACAATAATTCTCGAAAAGGTAGCTGGGCAGCAGGTGGTTGGCAGAGTTCAAAACTTGATCGCAGCGCAAAGTCTGCAGAAAGCAGATGCTAATGAAATATTTAAAGTGATTGAGACGGAAATCCTGAGTTTGCACGATGGCAATATTGCACGTTTTCGTATTCGCCCAACTGAGTTTCAAGAATGGAAAAGTCTTCAATGAAGGATTGTGTAGGCCGGGCGGTATTAAGTGATGAAGGCTTGCCTCGGCCAATTTTGAACCATGGCGGAATTGATTTCGACAAATGAAGTTTCAAACGAACCAGACCTATGACTATATAATGCAAGTAGAATTAGCCTTTATTTTTAAAGAGGTTATCATTTTAACAGGAGAGATTTATGTACAGAAAAAATATTTTATTATTAATCACAGCGATTACATTAATTCTTGGTATAGGTGCAATTAATAGTTGCTCGCCTACAGCAAGTAGTGGCGCTGCCGTCGCAGGAACCGTTATCTTAACAATGAAGGGTGCGGCACAATGAAGTTTTTTAAATACATTATTTCTGGCACGGTGTTTTGTTTATCTTTGTCAGTACAGGCTTTAACAAACTCCACCTCGACTAAGCTGAATATCTTTGGTGTTTGGTTATCAGCGAACGCGGACTGCTCAAGCCCAGTTGAAGTTATTAATTCTGTAACTTCTACAGAGTATAATATGAATTCCAACCCAACCTTTGGTTCAAAGGCTATTGCGGCTGGTACTTATAAATGTCTTATTTTAAAAATGACAGACACCGTGAAATTTACCCCTGCGGCCACTCAGGGAACTTGTACGCTGGGCGTAGAAGCAACGATAGATATTTGTAAAGCATCAAATTCAGTGAATACATCAAAAGACGCTTTGACTGGCGCCACGATTAGTTGCTTGAATACGCTAGGTGATGTCGTCTATGTTTATGTTTCGACCAATTCACACTGTGCGGATAGCATAGAAGCAGGATGTAACGGCACACCGACATTTTCCAACGGCTTTTTGCCACCCACTCAGGCCGATGATTTTCAACGCGGCGTGAAACTGGCAAGCAACATGGCTCTAACTGCAAACGCCACTGGAACATTTGTTTTCAATACGGACAACAAAGTGGATGGCACTGGTGTGTCTTGCAATCTTGAGCCGCCAGTGATGAGTGTTAGATAGCTCAAAAAATGTAAGTTCGTGTTCAATGTTAAGTGACTTGATGTAGTCACTTGTAGTCGTTGCAAAACCAAGTACATGTTGAATTGGGGACAACTCCAGCCTCAATGAGATAGCTTAGAAAATGAGCAAGACTCAACTCTTGAAAGCCTGTGGCCTTTCCTCTGATTTATTAGCCCACCCAATAATTTCTATGTCTACGAATCAAATATTTTTTGATTCAGCATAAAAGGATCAGGATTAATAAATGGCTAAAAAAACAGTTGCTAGATTATCCTCTGAAACGCTAAAGTCCAACCTGTTTAAAGCGGTGGCAGATAAAGAGTCCGCCAAAATCGCCAAGGGAATGTGATGGAACAGGCATCTGAGGGCCTTTCAAGTAAGGACTTTGCAAATCTCAAATCAACCATTGATGAAGCGGCTATTGTCTCCATCGCCGACAAACATGGGATTATCACTTACGTAAATAAAAAGTTTTGTGCCATTTCTAAGTATACGCGAGAAGAACTCATCGGCCAAAACCATCGGATCATTAACTCAAAATATCATCCTAAAGAGTTCTTTATCGAAATGTGGAAAACAATCTCCTCAGGTCACACTTGGGAAGGTGAAATTCGCAATCAAGCCAAAGGCGGAAGCTACTATTGGGTCAATACAGTCATTATGCCCTTTATGGATGAAAACGGAAAGCTCGAGCAATATGTATCTGTCCGCTATGACATCACCGATAAAAAGCTGGCGGAAAAGCTTAAGATTGAAAAAGAAGCTGCTGAAATCGCCAGTCATACGAAAAGCCAATTTCTCGCAAATATGAGCCATGAAATTCGCACTCCTCTGGGAGCAATTCTAGGGTTCGCGGAATTAGCTCTTGATCCAGCCAAGTCAGAAAAAGAGAAGACTGAGTTTGTGGGTACTATTAAGCGAAATGGTGAGCATCTCCTGGATCTGATCAATGACATTTTGGACCTGTCGATGGTTGAATCTGGCAACATCAAGATTGTATCAGAGGATTTTCTTTGGCGTTCTGTCGTTAACGATGTCATTCAATTATTAAAGCCGAAAGCTATTGCAAAAGCTATTGCTCTGAACTACCGCATCGACGATAAAAGTGCTGAGTTTTTCAAGAGTGATTCTCATCGGTTCAGGCAAATTCTTATGAACCTTATCGGTAACGCCATCAAGTTTACCAACAGCGGTAAAATCGATATTAGTTGTGAGGCGAAATTAGATACCAATAATTCTATCAGTAATTTGATCGTATCTGTTCAAGATACGGGAATTGGTATTAGCGCCGATGAACAGAAAACATTATTCCAACCCTTTATACAGGCAAATCCAAAGCTAACTCGAAAATACGGCGGGACAGGGCTTGGACTCGATCTTTCACGGAAATTCGCTCGTGCAATCGGAGGCGATATCGTTATAACACAAAGCACACTTGGCATTGGCAGTGTCTTCACTTTGACATTGCTGGGCTGTTTTCGCGCATATCAGCCAAGCATTGAAAACAAGCCCTTGATCGGACAAGGTCCTTTAGACCCCGCCATATTGCGCGATTTTAAAGTTCTTCTTGTCGAAGATTGTATTGATAATCAAGTAATCGTTAAACACTTTCTCAAAGATACAGGCTGTGAATTGGATCTAGCTACCAACGGTCGAGAGGGCATTGAAATGGCTTTAAACAATGACTTCGATGCTGTGCTGATGGACATTCAAATGCCAGTAATGGACGGCTACGAAGCCACTCTACAACTGCGGCAGGGCGGGTATAAAAAACCGATCATCGCCCTAACAGCCCATGCATTAAATGAAGAACGGGAAAAAGCCTTGAGTTTGGGGTTTTCTGATTACATTACTAAGCCAATACAGCGCAAGAATCTCATTGCAACCTTGAACAAATATAAAAATGAACGGATAAGTAAAACAAAGTAAAGTCCATTGTCAGGAGCGGAATAGGAGGAACGTTGTGGTTCAAGCCTCCGGCAACGAATAAATTCAACTAAACCATAGATATTTATAGATAATCACCCGTAAATAGGTTTGAATTATAGTTAGATGAATCGAAATACCAACGAAAATTTCTTAGACTATAAAAAGAGAATTATAGACAGTAAATCTGCAAGTTTTTGTGGTGCTAAATGGTATAATGCTACAATTTGGCTAGGTTCAGGAATGACCACAAGTTGTCATCACCCTCCTGCGCACCCGATTAGTTTGGATGCCGTGAAGCAAAATCATAAAGCCCTGCACAATACGCCTCATAAAAAAGAAATGAGACGGCAAATGCAGGTTGGACAAAAACCGAAAGAATGCGAATACTGCTGGAAAATTGAAAGCATTCACGAAAAAAATGTGAGTGATCGCGTATTTAAAACTGAAATTTATTCTGATGAGGATTTGCTGAAAGCGTTTAAAGCAAGTGCAGATGAAGATGTAAATTTAAAAACCTTGGAAATTGCATTTGATCGGAATTGTAATTTTGCATGTAGTTACTGCAATGCGAATTTCAGCACAAAGTGGGCATCTGATTTGGTTAAAAATGGACCCTATCAAAATTTAAAGAGCGATGGTGCGGGCCACTTTACATCAGATGGGAATGAGTCCGAGCCATTTAAGTCCACTGAAAACAATCCGTATATTGAAGCCTTTTGGAAGTGGTGGCCCGAATTAAGTCAAACTCTGCAGGAAATAAGAATTACGGGTGGAGAGCCATTATTAAATAAAAACACGTGGAAATTTTTTGATTATTTTGAAAAACACCATGGTTCAGGAAACATGATTTTTGCAATTAACTCTAATTTGGGTGCAGATGACCTTTATATAGATAAGCTGATTGATAAGAGCCGTCACATGAATCGATTGAGACTGTATACAAGTTGTGAGGCATCCGGCGCCCACGCTGAGTACATTAGAGACGGATTAAATTTTGAAAAATGGAAGAGTAATCTGAATAAAATTCTTTCGAATGCAAAACTTGAATCCTGTAATATTATGATGACTATAAATTCCCTGTGTATTTTTTCAATAGTAAGTTTTTTAGATGATATCATGCGGATTAAAATGAACTATCCGGTCGGTCGATTGAACATTTCAGTTAACATACTGAGGTTTCCGAGTTTCCAGAGCGTATTAACTTTGCCACTGGAAATGAGAATAGAAAAAGGCCGCGATCTTAAATTATGGTTAGATAATAACAAAGGTAATAAGTTTCTGTCTGACTTTGAAATTGAGAGTCTCTATCGACTTGTTGAATATTTACAGAGTGCTGATGAAAACCCACACTCTGATACCAGTCGTATCGATTTAAGATTGAATGATTTTAAATACTTCTATCAGCAGTATGATCAAAGGAGAGGAAAAAGCTTTGAAAATACTTTTCCGCCGGACCTGGTCAGTTGGTATAAAACTTTGTAAGATTTCTGATAGTATGGAGAAAAAATGTCAACTTACTGCGCGCTGCCATGGAACCATTTAGCGACTCACCCCCAAGGTGATGTTGGTTTGTGTTGCCGTGTTGATTTTTATAATGGCCGCGGCATGGCTTTTGATAATCGAGGTGCCGGCGTCCGTTACTTTAAAAACCTGAACTCAGAAACCATAAATACAATTGTTAACTCAGATTCGTTTAAAGATGCGAGATTGAAAATGTTGAAGGGCGAAAAGCCTTTGCCCTGTATGGGATGTTACAAAGATGAAGACCTTGGTCTCATCAGTAAGCGGATGCGGGAAAACAGTGTTTTTAATTTTAAAATAGACGATCTTCGGTCAAGAACCGGCGATGCAGGTGAAATCACACCAAATATAGAGTACGCCGAATTAAGATTAGGAAACCTCTGTAATTTAAAATGTAGAACCTGTAATCCGAACTCCAGTAGTAAGTGGACAGCCGAATATGGTTTGATGCAGAACCAAATTGATTTTGTAACTCAATATGATCTCAAAGCCAATTTTACCTGGGCTGAAAAAGAATCTTTCTGGAGTGATTTTCTGGCAAATGCGCAACACTTGAAGCTTCTCTATATTAATGGCGGGGAACCTACTTTAATAAGTCAGCACTGGCAATTTTTACAAAATCTTATCGAATTAAATCTTAGTCAGACCATTGAAGTAAAATATAATATTAATATGACCTACCTGCCGCAAAATGCGTTTGAGATCTGGAGTAAATTCAAATCTGTAGCTATTGGTGCCTCGGTGGATGACCTTAATGAGCGTAACTCCTATATTCGTCACGGAGCAAAGTGGACTGAAATATTAAAAAATCTCAACTTAATACGAGAAGCGGGATTCAATATCGCTGTCGAGCAAACGGTCAGTGTTTATAATATTTTTTATCTGGATGAGATGGAGGAGTTTTGCAAAATTAATAAAATCGGATATGGCCTGAATTTTGTTTATGATCCTGATTACCTTTCTGTTAATTGCCTGCCGGACCAGATTAAGAAATTAGTTCTAGAAAAACTGAAAAATAAAATATCAAACCAATATTTTATTGAAATTTCCGCTCAGATGTCAGCAAAAGAAGACTTGAGTTTATGGAATAAATTTAAAACTTATAATCGGTTTATAGATCGCAGCCGAAATGAAAATTTTACGGCTCTGTTTTCAGAATATGCGAATATTTTAAGTTCTGAAGGTTTTCTGTGAGCAATAACAATGAAGAAGTACTGCTGTTACCGTCTGAAAATAAAGCTCTATGCGTAGTTCCATGGACCCATACGTTTATCTCGCCGCAATCCGAACGACGAATGTGTTGTGCTTCGCGCGAGCAGAGTACCTATATAAAGCAATACATTGATCAGCCGGGGCAGTCGGGAGTCAGCTACAACCCCACAACATTGGAAGAGCATTGGAACAGCGAGTATATGCGGAATATCCGCTTAAAAATGTTACGCGGCGAAAAGCTTTCGCAATGTGAAGTCTGTAATGATCAGGTTTTGAACCTTTCAACTTATAAAGACTGGTTTAACAAGGCCTTGTTTCCGGAGCTATTAAATGAGTTGCATAAAAATACTGATAAAAATGGCTTTACGAATTTAAAGCCGGTCTCTTTTGATTATCGGGTTCATAACACCTGTAATTTTAAATGCCGAATGTGCGGGGAGCAGTTGTCCAGCGCGTGGGAAGCTGAAAAACGCGCTCACAATGAGTGGACCGAAAAGCATGACGCTTGGATGATCCCGGAAGTTAAAATTAAGATTGATGAATTTCAAAAGAACGTAGTTGAGGCAGAACTTAAAGATTCCGTGGAACAAAAAACTATCCGTGAAATCTACTGGGTCGGTGGAGAGCCGTTGGTTTGGGATCTGCACTGGAACTTAATGCAAAGGATGATTGACCTGGAATTTTCAAGTCAGGTGTTTTGCCGATACAACACGAACTTAAGCCATATTGAATTTAAAGGTAAAAGTCTTGTGACGGATTTGTTGCCGCACTTTAAGGGTTACCTGATATGTGCGAGTATTGACGGAGTTGGCTCAATTGGCGAGTGGATCAGAACAGGTCTTAACTGGGAAAAATTTCTGACAAATTTTAAAACAATGCAGAACGGGCCCGGCGGTAAAGACTCGGTTGCATTGGACGTGACACTCACTTTGCCGGGTTTATTCTCGATGAAAAAAATGTTCGACCTGGCATTGGAGCTGGACAGTCAGGTTATTACTAAAATAATTTTTGCCTTTGATCCTCAGATCGTATTGTCTCCGCTGGCATTGCCGAGAAAGATCTTAAATGAAGTGCTCGATGATTTAATTGATTACATTGAGCCCAGGGTAACCATAAAGACGAAATCCATGCTCGATACTTTTTATGAACTTAAAAAAAGACCTACTTTTGCTGAAGTTTATCCGGATCAATATGAAGAGGCTTTTTTCAGAGGACGAAATTATCAGGAAAAAGTTTCTGCTCGTAGAAAAGATGGTGAGCCGGGAAAGCCACCCAAATTAAGTGATATCTATAAAGAAAATGAAAAAGTTTCAAACTGGTGGAATCAGGTTAAAACAGAAAATACTGGAAAATAATGACACGCAATAGGTACATTGATTTTAAAAAAAATGTTTTGGATCAGGTTTCTCCCACTGTTTGCGCGGCAAAATGGCTGGATTCAACAATCTGGCTTTACTCCGGATTAACAACGAGTTGTCATCATCCTCCGTCACATCCAATTGACCTCAGTGAAATAGAACACAATCCCTCCGCAATTCATAATACTCAGAAAAAAAAACAAGCCAGACTTGAAATGCAGCAGGGAAAACGTCCCTCTGAGTGTGAATATTGCTGGAAAATTGAAGATTTATCCGAGAACCATATCAGCGATAGAGTGTTTCAATCGGTAAATTATGATTATAGCGAACTTAAAAATCTTAAAGAAACGGACTTTCAGGTTAATTTTAATCTGAAGTCGCTTGAAATAGCCTTTGACCGAACCTGCAATTTTGCTTGTTCCTATTGTAATCCCTCTTTCAGCACACGCTGGGCTAAAGATATAAACGAGAGTGGGCCGTACAAAGATTTAAATACGGACAAGCGCAATCATTACGGCTCAAATCACGCAGCCAGCGACCCGTATTATGGACAGGACAAGAATCCTTATGTTGAGGCCTTCTGGAAATGGTGGCCGGACTTGAAGCAGTCGTTAAGGCAGCTCCGTATAACCGGTGGTGAGCCATTGATGTCTTCGCACTTCTGGAGACTTTTAGAATCTTTTAAGGCTGACGGGAACCTGCAAATCAATTTGGCGGTAAACTCCAATTTAGGGGCCAAGGATGATTTAATAGAAAAATTTATTAAAGAAAGCCATCACGTCAGGCATCTAGAAGTTTACACAAGCAATGAAGCTTTCGGCGCGGAGGCTGAGTACATCCGTGACGGGTTGGTTTTCGAAAAATGGAAAACCAATGTTGAGCGTCTATTAACTGAGGGAAATATTAAGCGACTCCACTTAATGATGACGATCAACGGTCTATGCCTTTTTTCAATCGAGAAATTACTGGAACAGGTGCTTGATTGGAAGCAGCGATTTGGGGATACCAATCCGACAATCAGCTTTAATCTTGTTCGGTGGCCGACATTTCAAAGTCCTTTGGCTCTACCTCCACATTTACGTCAGGCAGCAGTGGCTCGGCTGCAAAGATGGTTTGAACGAAATAAAAACTCCAGAATGTTAGTTGATT
>JAYTFA010000302.1:0-3269 GCA_043734765.1 Pseudobdellovibrio sp.
TCAGAGTAACTGAAATCTGTAAGTCTTAACTGTATCTGAGGATAGACATCGGCCTTTAAATTATCAAACATATGATCATCTAAGGTTTCGTTACCCGACTTCAGATTTTTTACCACAAGAAACATTTCAGCTTCTACGGGAATCCAAGGTAGAGTGCCCTCGGCCAACGGTTTTTCTTTCGCCGTTGCGCGGAGATCAAGACCGCCGCTGGACGCAGAAAATTTTCGAACCGATGAATCTCCATTAAGATAAACTTTGCTTTGTGGTAAAAAAGTTAGATTTACAATTTGAGATGTGGCAGAGACGGCCGGTTTGCTCACTTGTTTGGACTTTGCCAGGCCCGGTACTGAAATAAACAATAAGCCCAGCATAAGAGCTTTTTTAAGACCTAAAAATGAAATATTCTTTGATGTCATTGAACCTCTAGTTATCGAACTCTGTTTAAGATAATGCCGTTAAATTAAAAAAAGTATGATGACCGTCATGTTAGACTCAAAGAAATGAAATTACTTTATAAAAAATGTCTGATTCGACAGCGTTATAACAGTTTCAGGACCCAATAAGACCCAAACGTTAAAAAATGAACAACTAAAAACTGGAGCCAGGCTGTTTTAAAAACTCAATTTCCTCGGGTGAGGAAATTCGTCCCAGCATTACATTTCGATGAGGATAGCGTCCAAATTTTTCCAGTATGGATTTATGCAAAACCTCGTACTTTAAAGTGCCCTCAAGCCCGGGCTGGGTAAATAATTTAATGGCTTGGCCGTGCACAATCAGTGATTCGCTATGCATAAACGGCATATACAAAAAACTTTTTTCTGAAGTCGTAAGATTTTGATCTACGCTTTGCCTCACAGCTTCTTGGGCAAGAACCAAGGCTATTCTGTCGGAACTGAATGCATCAGCGGTACTACGAAAAATATTCCGTGAAAACTGATCTAAAATAATTATTTCGGCTAAACGACCTGCTGCGGAGTCTCTCCACGGAAAAAGTTCTCCCGAGGCGGCCTGCTGATGCAATCTTGAAAATTTTTGACGTATCAGATCGTCTGTTTTTTTCGAAACTGTAAACCAGTCTTTTGGGTTAAGCTCCCTAAACCAGAAATCTAAAATAAAATTTGAATTCATTTGATGAGCCTAGTACCAAATAAGATAAAAATCCAATATTAGTTCGACTCTGAATTTGTATTTGATCGCCCAATTCCGGCTCCAAGATTTGAGTTCAGCAAGGCAAGTTCCCTATGTTGAACGTCGGCACGGTGTACCAAGGTCAAATATCGGGACAAATCCTTTTTTTATAAAAAATTTCTGTTCTGTCTAGGGACAGGCTCCGTCATTTCGCATATTTTGTGGCACGGTCAATCGATTACCGAGACCTCCAGGCCACTTGTCCCCGCCCCATTTTACAAAAGTAGCCCATGATGTAAATACACAAAAAGCATTCACGCCATTGGAGTAAAATATTCCATCGCCGTTGTTGATTCTATAAAAACCTTCCGGAGTATCAGGAGCAAAAGTAGGCGCTGGAGCAGGACCTGGCGCCGGCGCAGGTGTTGGTGGGGGCGCTGGAGTTGGAGCTGGTGCCGGTTCTTCGAACGGTGCTGAAGCAATGCTTCTTGATTTTAAACTGAATCCGGAAAATTGAATTGTGGTTGTGTTTAAACCCGTAATTTCGAAACCGAGATTTGTACCGCCGATTTTGTAATTGGAAAGATTTGCAGATTTGATGATTCCATTTCTGGCCGCTTGCGCGACTGCATCTTTTGCGAACGGAAGAATGTTTGCATGCATATGCACCAGTTCGCCGGACTGCACGCTCTCGCTTGCAAATTCAGAATAGGAAATACCGTAGATCAACGATTTTGTACCGTCGTCCATCATAACATTTGCAGGAGGCATTGCTGAACGCTCCTCGTATACAGGAATACCGAGCCAGATATACTGACCGTAACCGGCATCAGCTTGATTTAAATTTTGGACTGTGAAGTAAACCGTAAACTGTGAGGTGTGCTTTGCGGAATTGAATCCCGCAGTACGGTTCGGGTTATTATAGATGAGTTTAACATTTAAATTAAAATTCAGTTCAGTCAGTGTCGCAAGTGAACCGCTGTCCGCGTGGGGGCCTCCCGGCTCGCTGATGCTTTGTTGCAAAAGCAAATGAGGCCATTTACGAACGGAATTAAATTCGAAGTAATGACCACCCAGCTCATTCAAAGCATTAATCGCGAGCTCAATACGTCCGTCACTGAAATATTTTACGGATTTATTCAGATCCGCAAAAGTGTAATGGTCACCCTGCAAAACAGAAGTGGCCGGAAGCGAGCTTAAACTGCCCCACTGTGCAAGACTCCATGGTGAAGTTGGCCCCGTGGGATAATAAGGATTTTTAGTAATATACGTGCCGATCTGGCCACAATTTGGATCTGTATCCGGCTGCAAGCAGGCATACATCGCATTAACACCTGATAAGAAATGGGGATCACTGATAAGTTCCTGCCCATCTGCCAGGGCGGTGTGGCGCGCATTACTGAACGCCCTTATAAGATCCGAATTCAGCGAAGAAGAAGAAGAAGACGAATTGCCATTACTGTTATATTTCGAACAATTCTGAAAAAAGAGCGCGACTACCAGACTGGTGATAAAAACAACGACTGTAAGTTTTGAAAACAAGCTATTTACATTAAATTTATTCTGTCTCATTTTGGCTCCCAAGGATTTACCCACACATATTTGTATTCAAGAGTTGCACCGTTCAAAACCCAACTGGTGGTTTTGGATAGTTTCAACCTGATACGAACTGTTTAAGGTATCGTCACTTCTCATTCGTAACATGAGCTAACATCCCCAATTTATTGTTAAATTGGCTAGCGAGTAAACATTCGACAGTCAACTATTGGCTAGACGATGAAACTACGCCGCAGGATCGGATCGCGACGCTAGTTAAGTCTGCAGGGCAGTGTTTTCAAGTCGTCTTCGCAATATTCATGGGCTCAACCTTTTTTAAGTGTTCTTATAGCTTGCATTTGACTCAGTTTCTGCAAAAATAAAATTTTATAAATGGAAAGATAATGATCAAAATAGCCGGCATTTCTAAAAGCTTTGGTTCGACAATTGTACTTTCTGATTTATCATTTGATGTACCCGACGGTTCCACGACGGCTCTCCTCGGACTAAGTGGTTCCGGAAAAACCACGCTGCTTAAATTAGTTTGCGGTTTGCACTTTCCGGATGCTGGGGAAATATCCATTAGTAATGAAGTCCTGCAATCC
>JAYTFA010000303.1:0-2719 GCA_043734765.1 Pseudobdellovibrio sp.
CTCTGACCAAACAAGACGGCGTGAGCTTAAGTGAACCTATTAAGCAACAGGACGGATATCCTGTCTTCGGGTTCGGAATTGCGTTCTGATGAAAAAAAGCGGTTTATTCTTTTTATATTTATTTTTATTTTCCTGCGGGAAACATCCGGCAGACTTATTGCGAATCGGCCAGGCTCCGAAATATGATTTTCCTTTATATGTAACCTCTGCCGACGGTTCCGTTTACAAATTTGGTAAAGATGCCACCAAAGAAGTTTTTGTTTCCGGGCTGAATGATCCCCGCGGTTTAGCCATCGATAAGTATCAAAACATGTATGTGGCCGAATTCGGCGCTTCACAGGTTGTTAAAATTAATCTTACAACCAAAGCTGTAACACCGTTTGCAACTGGACTTTTGCAGCCCACCTCGGTTGCAGTTGATTCTTTCGGTGATGTTTATGTAACCCAGGAAGAAGTAACAACCCGAAATATTATACGACTAAAAGATCGAAAGATTATCAACTCCTACAGTTCCAGCCCGTCTGCCATCGCCTTCGGGGTAAATGATATTTTACTTGTAGGTCTGTTCGGCGCAGCCCAGGTTTTATGGGGCGGCCTCAGCACTTCTCCCAGCGACAGCGTTGCTGAACCCGTTATGATCACCACGGACGCAAACGGCAGGGTCTATGTGGCGGAAGGAACAGCCACAAATGCTAAGGTGTGGCGCTACCATCAATCTGATCCGAGCGGAAAAACTGTTGTGGCCAATGGGCTTAACGGTGCAACCGGCATCGCGGTGGATTCGGTTGGAAATATTTATATTGCTGAGCCAGGTTCTTCGCGGATTGCACTGGTTACATTTAAAAATGAATTTTTCTTTTGGTCGGCAATCACACAGCCCCAACAGATGTCTTTTACACCGTATTAAGGATTCAGTTCTGATTTGATGATCGCGGCCTCAACGGCTTCTCTTAAAACATTCCAAGATTTTTCATCACCGGTCATCAATTGCGTTTCTGTGGCCCAGTCGGAAAAATGCAAAACATCCGAAGTAGAACATGCGGCCTCCGGCTTTTCGGTAGACCAACTGTAGTTAGTGGACCAGCAGGCGTCCCCGCTTTTGTCATAAAGTTTTTCTAAAATTCCGTTTAAACCCGCGATTGAGGAATCATTATACGGAGCCTGAATATAATCTTTCAGAACATCAGAAAATGTTGTTATTTGAATATCTCGCTTAAGAACAGAACCGATATCCTCTTGATATAAATCGATAATTCCATACTGTGCCGAGATGATCGTAAAACCTTTTGCGGGATAATCTTTTTTAGGTTCGCAGTAATTTTTTAAAATTGCAAAATCCCCGCTTACATAAAGGCAACTTTTTATTGTGTTAAAGCCGAAGACGAGTCCGGTTTCTTTAAACTGAAATTTGGCTTCCTGAATCTTCTGCACCATTTCGGCTATTGGCTTTGCGTCGAGAACATACGCATTTGATGTCAAAACAAATAAATTCAGAACAACAATTACGGCAACATTTTTTAAAGTTTGCATACTTCTCTTTCAGCGTCGTTTTTAGGATCGTGGCAATCGACTTCAGCCCATTGATTTTCAAATTCGGCAGCCAGCTCCGGATTTTCCGGATTGATGCTGCGTTGGAGCTGACATTCAAGAACAAAGTTATACTGATCAGGCCCTATTTCCAGAGTGACGAAGGCATTTTTTTGATCTGCTATCTTTTCATAAATGTGCCCTTCGGATTTACCGACAATAGCAGCCGTTGGGTCGTGAACCAATTTGTAATCCAACAGATAAGAAAGTACGGGACTGTGTTTCATGATGTATTTTTTATTGTTATTATCAACATTAAGCGATTCCGCAAACTTTATGCCTTTAAGTTTGATATTCACCTGAAGGATTTGGCCATCTTTTGTAATACTTAATTTTGAAGTCACGTCTTCAGACAATTCCTTATCCACAATCTGCTGCAACTTCAAATCATAGGAAAAGCTGTTTTCAGTGGGGTTGGAAATCGGGTTTTCGGGAACCGGCGGTGGAGCCGGAGTAATTCCGGTGGTCATCGCTGAAAATTGACCTTTTGTTGTTTTGACTGCATTCAAACTGCATGTGGCTTTTAATTCTTTGTACTTTGCCGTAAGCACTTCAGCATTGGATTTTCCGTGCAGAACATCCTTTACCTGAGGCTTGGCATCAAATTTAGGTTCGGTTATAAGGCCGGCGTCGCTCTGTTTGGAACAGGAAGAAAAAACAGCAGTCATTGCAAGTACTATAAGCAAATTCAAAAACTTTTTCATAGTCCTCCTCTGTTTATACGGAAATTATAGATAGATCTCATTTGCAGAGTCAAAATGAAAGCGAGATTAAACGGAAATTTCTTGCTTATAGATACTCTGAGGTCCAGCAAAACTCACTGCAATAGACACAGCATAGTAGGCCCAGAACCACCAACTAAAGCCCATTAGAGATAAAAGCAGAATATAACCGGTCCATTTAAAACGCGTGGCGCCCGCAAAGAGAATAAACGCCCCGAAAACCGAACCTAATAAAGCATTGTAGCCGAAGTAATTAAAAAAACTCGAGCCGAAATGAACACCCGAATAGATGAGCGGAATAAACTCTCCGCCGAAAAAACCTAGGGTGGTTGAAACCAGTGTGAAAAATAATTTAGTGATCGCAACAGAAAAGGAACCGGTGGATTCCGAAATTTCAGTCAACTGAAGCA
>JAYTFA010000304.1:0-9209 GCA_043734765.1 Pseudobdellovibrio sp.
GGTTTTAGACTTGAGGAAGACAATCGAAATCAGAGAATTGAAGAACCGCTTATTCAGCTTCTTATTAAAGAGTCTTTTGTAATGAAAATTTTTAGATCAATTAAGTTTCATTCTGTTTATAATAAGAAAACTAATCCGAGGTCTTTTTCTTCGATTGGAAAAATTTTAGATTTTAGGATTCTAAAGTTGACAGAAAAATCATATCGAATTTTATTGAGACTATTTTACTTAGGTGCCCTAGTCGCCGTCATTTATGGAACAGTTCGACTTACCGATAGCCTTGGTGCTTTAAATCTTCAAGCTTGGGTAGAAATTTTACGTGATACGGGATTTACTTTGTTAAGAGTTTTAGCCGCTACTGTAATCAGCACTTTATGGGCATTGCCCTTTGGGATATGGGTTACTCAATCTGCATCACGGCTTAGGATAGTTCAACCAATAGTGCAGATGATGGCTTCGTTTCCCGCTCCGATGTTATATCCGCTCGTTATTTCTGTATTTTTATTTTTAAATATAAATTTTGAAATCAGTGCGATGCTTTTAATGCTACTAGGAGTTCAATGGTACATACTTTTTAACGTCATTGCGGGTGCATTACGAGTACCGCAAGAGTTAAAATTATCAATGCAATTGATGCAGGCGAACCGTAGGAGCATGTGGAGGTATCTTTATATTCCTAGCGTATTTCCCTCACTTGTCACTGGCTGGATCACGGCGGCAGGCGGGGCTTGGAACGCGAGTATTGTTTCTGAGTTGATAACATATAAAGGTCAGATTTTAGAAGCTCATGGATTAGGTGCAGAAATCAGTCATGCGGCTGCAAGTGGGGAATTCCCTAGATTAGCAGCTTGTTTGCTTGTAATGGTTTTGGTAGTTGTGGTTCTTAATCGAACAGTTTGGGCAAAGATTTATTATTTAGCGCAGACCAGGTTTCGTTTGGATTTATAGGTGGGTAATATGTCAAAAGTACTTTTGGAATTAAAAGATGTATCCAAAACATTCACGCTGGAATCAGGTCGTGAACTTCCAGTTTTAGATAAAATAAATATTTCACTTCAGGAAGATCAAATTCTAGCTTTATTAGGCCCTTCTGGTTCTGGCAAATCGACATGTTTAAGAATCATGTGTGGACTGCAATCAACCACTTCAGGCGAAGTTTTATCTAATGAAAAAATTTTATATGGTATTAACTCAGATGTTTCGCTGGTATTTCAATCTTTTGCTTTATTCCCTTGGGAAACTGTAAAGAAAAATATTGAGATTTCGCTGTATCCTTTAAATTTGTCTTCAGACACCCTGCAAAGCCGAGTTAAAAACGCAATCGACATTGTGGGTCTTGAAGGCTTTGAAGAAGCCTACCCACGAGAGCTTTCTGGTGGAATGAAGCAACGGGTAGGCGTAGCCAGAGCTTTAGCCATGGAAAGGCCGATATTATTTTTGGATGAACCATTTAGCGCTCTTGACGTTTTAACGGCGGATACTCTTCGTGATGAGATTATGAAGATTTTTTTAAGTAAAAAAACAAAAACACGTTCGATGTTAGTGGTAACCCATAATATTCAAGAGGCTGTTGTCATGGCAGATCGCATACTTGTTTTAGGTACCAATCCTGGACACATTCGTGCAGAGTTTGAAAATAAGTTACCCTATCCACGAATTCCGGAGTCTGCGCCATTTCTTGATCTTGTCTCAAAAATTCATGGAGTTATTACTGAAACCTATATGCCGGATATTATGCCGCACACTGCAGTAGGAACGCCTCAACGCAATCTGAAACAGCCAGCAGTTGAGATTTTACCAGATGTTCATGTGACTGACGTAATTGGTCTTATAGAAGCTATTTCAGCTGAAGGCGGTGCTGTGGATATTTTTGCTTTAGCTACTGATATTGAAAAAGACTTCGGTCGTACATTGTATTTAGTCAAAGCTGCCGAGCTTCTAAATCTTGTTGAGACGCCAAAACAGCAAGTCATTTTGACAAAAGATGGGATCAGTTTAATAAGCGCAGATATTAACGGTCGTAAAAAACTGCTTAATGAGAAATTTTCAAAATTACTGATTGTTCAAAAAACTACGGAACTATTAAAACAAAGTCCAATTGTGAGAATTCCTGTTTCTGATTTGAAAGAAAAAGTTATAGATTGGCTGCCTAGCCAAAACCCAGATAAGATTATTGAAACTCTTATTTCTTGGGGGCGTTATGCCGAGTATTTTGGTTACAATGACAATACAAAATCCATTTATTTGGATGTTGGACAAGAAATCAGATAAAAATGTAGTAAGTAACGAGCGAGTATCCTGCCATTAAAATCATAGCCACATTTTCAAATATTGTCACATTTGAAAGCGGTAAATTAAAAGTAGCGCCTAAACAAGCACATTGAAACTTACTTTTTGATTGTAATTTTTTATATACACCAATAGTTGTGATTGTGAGGATAAGTATTGTCATCAGATTGGCTAAGGGTACTGCTAATTGCGATACGAACATTAAACCTAAAATTAACTCAGCAAAAGGATATACGTAGCCATAGTTCAGCCAACGTTGTGCTAGAGGGTCATAACTGGAGAATGATTCTGCAAATGCCTTCAAATCTAAAAACTTAAAAAATGAGAGGCCCAGAAAAAATCCAGCCATGATGTGATTCATGAATAAATGCAAATGAAAACTGCCTTGATATACCTGATAGGCAACACTCGTTAACAAAATATAAGAAAATACAGTAATAAGTGGCTTGTAAGTTTTCAAAATGGATTCTGTTTTTATCAATTGTGTAGGAGCAGTTTGAGCAGAATATTGCGAAACTTTATATTTCGGTGAACTCAATAGGACAGCAGTGACTTCTTGAATTCCAATTTTTCTGTTTGCCAAGATTTCAACATTTCTATTTTCAAGACTAACATCAACAGTACTCACATCTGGAATAGATAATATTTTATCAGTTACGGTTTTAACGCAAGCCTGGCAAGTCATACCTTCAATTGTGAAAATAGATTTTTCTATATTTGCTACTGTTTGTTCCATATTCTCCAATTCCAAATGATGCTCCAGATACAATTTTTAATGATGTTTAGAATGATCTTCCATTTGTAATGGGGCCTGATCTGGTTTAGCGTCGAACGGTTTTAATGGCAATTCATATTTGGCGTCTACAGTAGCTTGTGTGCCATTTCGATTGGCCGTTACTATCAGATTGCCAGAACTTATAGGCCTAGGGCTCTTGCAGTGAAAATGGTCACCCATAATATTGCATTTTAAACTGGTTTTTCTTTTGCCATCATTTACGATATAGGCTTTTATCGTTGAATTCTTTACAGTTGGGTTTTGAAATTCCATATCTAATAAATAAATATGAAACGATCCATCTTTATCAGAAACCACTTCTGTGTGGAAATTAGCTGGCATCTGAGTGCGTCCGCCGTGAGGTCCTGGAATATTTTCATTGTGAGCATAGCTAGTTGAGTAAATGGTTGCAGCGACAATCGTTGTGATGACGATTTTAAACATACAGGTCTCCTTTTAGATGTTATCTATTTTTACTTTTAATAGCTCTAGTTCTTTTAAAATTTCATACTTTTTCTTTTTAGATGAGAATAGTCGGTCGGTGGCGGTAACAAGATCAGGTGAGTTTTTAATTCCTCTTTTGTACTCGCCTAGTGTTAGATCAAAGTATTTCTGTGAATTAACAAGCTTTGATTCATTGATTTTATAGAGCTCAGTAAGCTCAATGGACTTATTTTTCAAGATATTGAAATTAGATTGCACATCGTTTGTTTTTTGGATCTTTAGTTTTTCTGCTGAGGCAACTTGATAGCCGGCAGATTTCGATCTATTGAAAGTATCAAAACCTGAAAATAGTGGTAAGGTTAAGGTTAAGGCATACTTGGATTCGTTAAATTGTGTTGGTGTATTTTCACTAGGCGTGAGTCTGCCAACATTTATAATGAAATCGAGCTTGGGAATAAAATCTGCTCTGATCTCTTTTTTTTCTAACTGTGCTTTAGATATACTGAGTTCAGATTTTTGATATTCAAGATTGTTTTCTAAACTAAATTTCTTTGTTTGATTGACTAATTCCTCTATGTTCGAGAATGAAATTTGATTTAGCTCGGAGTCGGGGAGATCTTCGCCGTAGAGCTTAATTAATTTTTGATGAGTTTCTTTATGAAGTTGGTCTATTTGATTTTTTTGAATTTGAATTTCGCTCTCACGTAAATTGAATTCTAAACTATCGACCGAGCCAGTTAAACCAGCCGCAACTTTCTTCGCAGCCATTTTAGTCTGAATTTGTGTCATGTTATATTCTTCGTCAAGAATGTTCTGTAATTTATGCAAAAGAATCATATCGCTTGCAACTTCTGTAAGTGTAAGTCGAAGCTCCCTTTGTTTTAATTCCAGTTCAATTTTTGCGAGCTTCAGATCAGCTTCTTTCTGATTTAAAACTGAATAATCTTTGAACCCATTAAAAAGATTGTATCGACCTTCAATGTATCCAATATATCCTCTTTGAATTGAAAACTCGTCTGTTTTGAATTGCGCCCAACCACCAACGGCATTAAGTGTTGGGTAAAAACCGGATCTGCTAGAATTATAAAGAGCTTCTTTAGACTCAATTTGTTGCTTTAAAGCCGATAACTCCTGGTTTTTTTCAGAAAGTTTTGACGCTAAACTATCTGCTCCCACAAGAGCATTGGCAATAGAACCAAACAACATTAAAAAAACAAAGAAACTCTTTATCATAAAAACTCCGATTAACTACTTTTCAATTTGAAATTTAAATGTGCTTTGTTTGCCACTATTGTCAGCCATAACTTGGAACTCAAGTCGATAAGCGCCTTTAAAGTCAACTTTAGCCATATAAACACCGTTTTTGATATCCAATTTAACAGGCTCTGCTTTGCCCTTGGGTAACTTAGCTGTTGCTGTTAATTTAACATCGCTTGCTTTGAGGTCTTTGCCATCGTGAGATACAGGATAAAGTTCAACAACATCCCCTGAGACTTTGTATTCAATGTTGAGTTCTTTGCCAGCTTTAACCATGCCACCGTGATTCGCCTTGAGTGCGCCAGGGACATTGTCGTGTCCTTCATGCGCCATAAGCCCAATAGAACCCAGTAATAAAGCCGCAGCTATAATTTTTTTAAACATTTTCTTCTCCTTTGTTTTTAGTGTGAATGTTTCTCAATAAAGTCGCCTTCTTGGAAGGAAACTCCTGAATCAAATTTAACTGATACATAATCATCATTTATAAAAGATAAAACGGTGCCGTGGCCTTTCGACACTTTTTTACAAAATTGTTCTGTTTTTAAATTTCTACATTTGTTGGAATAAAGCTCTACATGGTCGCCAATCTTAACTTCATTTTGGTTCAAACCAACGTGAGCGGTATTTTCATCTACTTTCATAGCGACAACACCACGATGAACGGATGTTGCACAAGACGTTATAAATAAAGTTGCAGCTACTAAAATCACAAAACTTTTAAGCATGTTCTTCTCCTTCGAATACATTTTTTTGCTCCATCATTTTAACGCTTTTCTCTGCGGATTTTCTACCGAAATGATAAAAAACAGCTGGAGTTACAAACATATCTAAAAGGGTAGAACTGATGAGTCCACCGACAATGACGACAGCCACAGGATGTAGAATTTCTTTTCCGGGAGCTCCTCCAGCCAAGGCAAGTGGAATTAGTCCTAAAATGGCGGTAAGAGCAGTCATTAGAACTGGTACAAGCCGTTCTAATGACCCACGAATAACCATGGATTCTGTGAATTTTTCACCCTCATATTTCATTAAATGAAGGTAGTGTGAAATCATCATAATACCATTACGAGAAGCAATTCCGCATAAGGTGACAAACGCCACAAGGCTTGCAACTGAAATGCTTTTACTAGTTAAATAAATTCCCACAATACCTCCGATAAACGCCATCGGAATATTGAGCATCACTTGAATTGAAACAAATGTTGATTTAAAATGCATGTAAAGGACAATGAATATTCCCAGAATTGCAAGTATAGCTAAAAATGTCATAAGCTTTGCGGCCTCTTGCTGGCTTTCAAACTGCCCTCCATAAGAAATAAAATACCCTTCCGGAAGTTGAACGTTTTGCTTTATTTTTGATTGAATTTCTTTAACCAAACCGTCGAGATCCCGTCCAGATGAATTTGCTAAAACTACAATTCGTCTTTGGGTGTTTTCTCTGTTGATGATGTTAGGTCCTGTGGATTCATAAACATCGGCAACTTGTTCCACTCTGATTTTTGAACCATCAGGTAAGGTTTTAATGGAAGTCTTTTTGATGAGTTCTAAGTCTGATCTGGATTTTTCGTCAAACCTCATTAAAACATCGATGTTTTTTTGGCCTTCCAGAATTTGGCCAACCACTTCGCCCTGAAGGGCCTTCTCCATTAATTGAGCTAGATTACCTACAACAATTCCGTATTTAGCGGCTTCTTCGCGCATAAGCTGGATTTTTACTTGTGGAATTAAGACCTGTTGCTCTACTTGAAGATCAACAAGCCCATTGACTCCTTCAATTGCAGTTTTTATTTCAGAGGCTTTGGCTCTTAGTGTGGATAAATCACTTCCAAATACTTTAATGGCAATTTGTGCTCTTACCCCTGAAAGAAGATGATCTAATCGGTGCGAAATGGGTTGGCCCACGTTAACAAATATGCCCTCTATGGTTGCTAGATTTTGCCGTATTTCACCAAGCACAACCTCACGGGGACGACCAGCAGCTTTAAAATCAACATCGATTTCAGATGAATGAACGCCCTCCGCGTGCTCGTCTTGTTCGGCACGACCTGTTCGTCTCGAGACTGACTTAACTTCCGGAGATTTTAAAATCAAATTTTCAGCTTGGTTACCCAGTTTATTTGATTCTTCTAATGAGATTCCGGGCTGTGCCATCATGGATATGGTAGCGGTTCCCTCATTAAATTTAGGTAAAAAATCTCTTCCCAATGTTAACGAAAGTGCAAAGGCGCCCAAAAAAAGTGATAACGTGACCCCTATTACTATTTTTGGATGCTTTAATGATTTATGAAGAATTTGAGTGTCGACTCTTTTCAGAAATCTAACTAATACGCCGTCCTTATGTTCTAAAAGCTTACCTTTTGAAAGTAAATACGAACATAAAACTGGTGTAACGGTAAGAGAAACAACCATTGAGGCAAGTAGCGAAACAATATAAGAAATACCGAGTGGAATAAATAGTTTTCCTTCGATACCACCCATACTGAAAAGAGGTAAGAAAACTAAACATACAATAATTGTTGCAATTACAATCGAATTTCTAACTTCGCTGGATGCTTCATATATAACGAGCAATGTATTTTTTGGATTTGCACGTTGTTTGTTTTCTCGAAGTCGTCTGAAGACATTTTCTACATCCACAATGGCATCATCGACTAATTCACCGATAGCAATAGCAAGACCGCCTAACGTCATTGTATTAACTGATAGACCGAATATCTTAAATACAATAGCAGAAAGCACAAATGACAAAGGTATGGCGGTGATGGTTATTGCAGTAGTTCTAAAATTAAGAAGAAACAAAAACAGAACTATTATAACCAGTATTACGCCGTCTCTTAAGGCTTCTTTGACGTTATGAATAGAAGTCTCGATAAAAGTAGCCTGTTTGAATAAATCAGGATTGAGTTCAACATATTCAGGTAAAGTTTTTTCTAAAGTTTTTAGCGCGATCTCGATTTTCTCAGTTAATTCAATAGTGCTGGCGCCAGGTTGTTTTTGAATACTCATAATGACGCCAGGTTTTGCGTTCACACTTGCATCGCCACGCATGGCCTGTGGTGCTTCCTTAACCTCTGCAATATCTTTGACAAGGACAGGGCGGCCTAGATGCATTCCAACGACAGATTTTAAAATTTCTTCTTTACTACGAATAGCGCCCAGAACTCGAATAAGAGATTCGGTTCTTTCTATGTTGATAAAACCACCGGTAGAGTTGAGGCTGATTTCAGATAAATTATGTTCAATATCATCTATAGAAATTTGCAATTTTTGAATTTTCTCAGCCGATAAAAGAATTTGATACTGCCTAACGCCGCCACCAATTGAAGTCACTTGCGCTATACCAGGAATACTTAATAGTCTCGGGCGTATTGTCCAATCGGCAATGGTTCTTAAATCCATTGGATTTATTTTAGGATCTTTTGAAGTAAGGCCTACCAGTTGTATTTCTCCCATAATAGAGGCTATGGGTCCCATGATGGGTGCAACATTTTTAGGAAGTTTTTCGCGAGCTAGCGTTAATTTTTCTTGAACGAGTTGGCGGTTACGAAAAATATCCGTTCCCCATTCAAACTCGACATAAACAATGCTCAACCCAACGCCAGAATTAGATCTGACTCTTTCAACACCGGGAAGACCATTGAGGGAAGTTTCAAGCGGAAAGGTAACAAGTGTCTCAACTTCTTCGGGCGCTAGCCCCGCAGCTTCTGTCATAATCGTCACCGTCGGGCGATTCAGATCAGGAAACACGTCCACCGGCAAATGCGCCGCAATCCATCCGCCATAGGCAAGCAGAAAAGCCGCAATAGAGACAACAAAAATTCTATGGGTAAGTGAAAATTTGATAATACGATTAAGCATGTTAAAAACCCTTCAATTACTACTAATACGACTCGAGAGATGAATTTGTGACAACTTATTTTGAAACAAGCACAGAAAGAGGAATTATTTTTAATTCATCATGTTCTATAAACTGTACCCAAAGTCTATAGGCGCCTTCTTTTGGAAACGTGGCATGCATCATGCCAGTATTAGGGTCATTTCCTTCCATAGGGTGAACGTGGATGAGCTCATTACCCTCGGTTGGCGTAGCAATGATGTGAGCTAAGGCCCCTAAATAGGGAGACATAACAGGCGTAGCTCCATCAGATCTTGTTACTTTGAAATTGAGCATAACCATTTTTCCCGCTTTGATTTTTGTTTTAGCAAATTCAAAAGTGGTTTGATTATCAGTTCCAATTCTTATATCAGCTAAAGGTAAAGCTGGATTTTCCGGTGAACCATTAATAATCAGAGATCGTGTTAAAGCTGAAAACTCAGTACCATCTATTAGTTCACCTTGAGCCCAGATAAAATAGTTTCCGTTAACTGGCAGATTAAGTTCTACTTTCCAGATGTTTCCATCATAAATAGGATGAACGTGGTTAAACTCTTTAAGTGAAGGATC
>JAYTFA010000305.1:0-4086 GCA_043734765.1 Pseudobdellovibrio sp.
TCACATTGTTTATGATTGCGTTTATTGTGATCTCGTTGTTCGCAGGTTTTATTGATTATTTCGGATTATTGGCGCAGTCCATTGAAAACAAAAAACTTAAAATTGAAAATTTAAATCTTCAAAAGCAATTTCAGATAGTTGAAGGTAAATTAGATTCTTTACAATCGGGACTGGACCGGGTCGGTGTTATCACCAACAAGCTGAAATTGATCACGGATACTCATATGAAAGACCGCACTGAAAGACTTAGTTTTCCGGCCCAGATCAATAATGCCGAGGAAATTGCGCGAACCAAAAATTCAGAACGCATGTCGAGTGAAGAGTTTTACGAACAGGATCCAGCTGTTAGCACGGAAAATCCGGTTAATACCCTAAAGGGTGAATTGGCCGCAGAAAAATCCAGCGCAAATTATTCTACATTGGTGATTAAAATTGATGAGGCCGTTAAAGATTCACTTTTAAAAGAACAAACTGTAATTCAGCTCTGGGAGTCTTTATCCGACAGTCAGAGTTTGCTTGCGGCAACTCCGAGCATGCGTCCTTCGCGCGGGCCTATCGGTTCGCGTTTTGGCTATCGGGCTGATCCGATCAACGGTAAAATGAAGATGCATGCGGGCCTTGATATTGTTGTTTCACCGGGAACACCTGTGCGGGCTCCCGCCGATGGTGTAGTGAGTTTTGCCGGCTGGGATGATTTTTACGGAAAACTTGTTTCGATCGATCACGGTTATGGAGTGTTAACCCGCTATGCACACAATTCTCAGATTTATGTTCAGGTGGGACAAAAGGTTGCAAAGTATGATGTGATTTCTTCCACCGGTAGCACAGGGCGCTCTACCGGCCCGCATTTGCATTACGAAGTTCGGGTTAACGGTATTCCGGTGAATCCCCTCAACTACATCTTAGACGAGTAAATACAGGACGATCTCAATCATTAGACACCCCGCCATTTCGTAGACAATAGTCTTAATTTTTGTCCCATTTTGAATCAATCAGATCCTATAAAACAGGCCTCTCTGGCCCAACTTTTGAAAAGTATAATATTAAGAGTTGGGAATGAATATGCTGAGATGTTTAAGTCTTTTTACATTCATGGTTGTTTTAAGCTCATTCGGATGGGCTCGAACAGATATTAAAGAGATGCAACTTTTGGTTATGCCCAGTTCTGGATTGATCGACGGACATTCAGAAGAAAAAATATTTTCAGACAAAGTATTACCGAAATCGCTGACAGCAGCCGATTCTTCACGGTCGGTTGTTTCCAAAATAATTGATAATTCTCTGGCTTATTGGTGGGACAATTCAGATTTGAAAAAAACGCAGGCCGGCCAAGTCGCCACACGTATAGAAGAAAATATGAAAACTGAAATTGATTTCGGTGCTTCCCGAGGCGGAAAAACCGATCACAAAATCAGCCTGAAAGTTCTCGCAATGCAGGCTCTGGCTAAATTAGAATATAATGGCTGGATCAATGCGGCTTTAAATTACGATGCAAAATCAGCCACAACCGAAATGGAAGTTCTCGAAAATTTATCAAACAATAAAGATCTTGTTATTTCACACTCAATCACGGCCAACGAAAACAAATCCCAGTTATCCCTTCGCTGGAACTGGTAACGTCTTGTAAGTCTGCAAAGTTCTGGGATTAATCAAAGTGGTATGATTTTTATAAATACGAGCCGTGCTGTAGAGCAGTTTCAAGGCGTCGATTTTTTTCATATGTTGATAAGTATCGGGAAATTGCTTCTTTAATTCGGCATGAACTTTTTTAGTATAAGCGCCGCTCATTCTCGGAAAAATATGATGTTCCACATGATAGCCGAAGTTTAAATGAAAAAATTCAAATACCGGATTAGTTGTTACAGTTAACGAGTTGACCAAAGGGTCATTCACTTTAGTTAAAGGTGAGATATTGTGATTGGTTGAGATGTAGCTCATAACCGCATAGTTTTGAATCGCAAACGGAATTAAAATCAAGAAAGCAAAATTATTTAACCCGACAAAATAAACAAACGCGCCCATCATTAATATCTGTAATCCGAATTCCATTGAAACACGGGTGTGTTTCATCTCACTCCACATTTTATTTCCGAAACGCATGTAAATCTGATTTAAAAAAGATTGAAAAGAAAACCAGAAAAAGAAATAAAAATAACTTCTTACGGTATTAGCGCCGGGAGTCCATTCAAAAAGTTTTTGCATAAACTTAGACTGGCGGTAAACTGTCATTGTGGGGAAAGCATCCGGATCTTTAAGAATGTACTGTGTGTTTCCGTGATGAAGGCGGTTATGCCAGAATCTCCAATAAGTCGGCGACATTAAAAACGGAGCGAACGCAAAAAAACCGATCAGGTCTTGAAGATTTTTATTTTTTACCACAGAGCCATGTAAAGTTTCGTGGGAAATAAACGCTAAGCCCGCATTAAACTGACCGATTACGAAACCGGCTAATAACTTAAGAGTCCAGTGCATTTCCATATTCAATACTGCAAAAACCAATGCAATATTAACAGCGAAAAACATCAGAGCAAAAGAAAGCCTCGCAGGATTTCTCTCAAAAAATTTCTGAGGAAGCGCAGGAGTTAATTTTTTATTATAGTAAGCGAGATTTTTAACGACCGCGGTAGGCTGGTCTGTCGCCGGATTTTCAATTCTAGCTTCTTTAAAATTTTCAGTACTCAATTCTTGCTCCACTTCAGCCTCCGAAAACGAATTTCAGAAGCTAACATTCAGAAAAAAAAGGGTCATTATTTATATTTTACCAATGTCAGATCGAAACTGGCGGCCTTTGAATAGGATTTTGCCATTTAATTCGTAAGCTGCATCCCGGGCTTGTGTAAAATCGTCGCGAATCGCAATTATATTGAGCACTCTCCCGCCGGAGGAAACCAGTTGTTTTTCTGAGTTCAAGCTGGTTCCTGCATGTAAAGTATAAGTGTTTTCTGTGTTTTTAGGCAAATTTATTAAGGTATTTTTAACAGGCTTATCTGGATAGCCCTCCGCCGCATTCACGATACAAAATGCTGTTTTGCGGTTAGTTTTAATTTCCTGTAAATTTCCTTTACTCAGTTCTAGAAATAATTCAGATAAATCATTTTCGATCAGCGGCAGTATCACCTGAGTTTCCGGATCGCCGAAGCGGACGTTATATTCTAAAACATAGGGCTCGTTTTCCACAATCATGAGACCGATAAAAAGCACGCCTCGGAATAAATATCCGCGATTTTTTAAATTATCGACCGACGGTTTAACAATCTTTGAAATAATTAAATCATATAGATCTTTATTGATCTCCATCGGAGCCACTGTTCCCATGCCGCCGGTATTCGGGCCCTTGTCGTTATCGAGTAATCTTTTATGATCCTGAGCTAAAGGTAATGCCTGAAATTCAGAACCGTTAGTTAACACGAGTAAACTGATTTCTTTTCCAGGCAGGTTTTGTTCAAGAAGGGCAGCGTGACCCGCTTCGCCTAATATTTTTTTATCAAATAAATTTTCTGCAGCCTGCTTCAGCTCATTTAAATCGGCGCAAATAAAAACACCTTTGCCTGCGGCCAGGCCATCGGCTTTTAATACGTAAGGTACAGAATACTTTGTTGCAGCCGACATCGTTTCAGCTACAGAACTTACAACCTCAGCTTCTGCGGTTGGAATTTTGGCCTCTTTCATAAATTCTTTTGCAAATATTTTTGATCCTTCCAATTGCGCAGCTTCTTTTGAAGGGCCGAATACCAAAATGTTCTCGGCGCGTAATGAATCGGACAAGCCATCAACCAAAGGATCTTCCGGTCCGACAAAAACAAAGCTTACTTTATTTTCCTTGCAGAATTTAATAATACTTAAATGATTTTTTATTTCCAGGGGTGCAATTGTTGCAAGTTCAGTGATGCCGGCATTGCCGGGTGCGCAATAGATTTTACCTGTGTTGTGATTTTTGATTGCTGAGTGCGCCAAACTTTTTATTATGGCATGTTCGCGACCGCCAGAACCTATGACGAGTATGTTCATATCAGCTCCTAAAATCAGCTTGCTATCTCGATTACTTATTCTTAACCTACAACCTATGGAAAAAATAGTATTTATATC
>JAYTFA010000306.1:0-2872 GCA_043734765.1 Pseudobdellovibrio sp.
CATCGTAAAAATAACGACTAAGGTAAACAGTAAAGCACCTATCTCGGGTTTTACGACGGTCCACGGACCTAATTTCATAATGGCAACCAGCACTGCCAGTAAAAAAATATCGAGCATCGACCAGCGTCCGAGAACTTCAACGGTTCGGTAGAGCCGGGTCAGAAATTTAGGATGAGTGTTGTTTTTACCGATAACGGCTAAATAAAAAAGCGCCACCAGTTTAATTCCTGGAATCACCATACTTGCTAAAAATACCACTAAAGCAATTGGCCAAGAGCCGGACTCTTTTAAGGATAAAATTCCGCTCCAGATCGTTGTGCTGTTGATATGGCCGTACATTTCAATCGTCATAAACGGCAAAATATTCGCGGGAAAATAGAGAATCAGAGCTGTGAATGAATAGGCCAAGGTGAAAGAAAGAGATTTCGGCTTCAATCGATTTTCTTTTTCTCCGCAACGATCACAAACAATATCTTCTACCAAATCCCCACTTGTCAGCATGGGATATGAACAAACATTACAAATTACATAACAGGAATCCTGCGGCGTCATATTGGCTTAATATCGAGCACCCTCGACATCAATATGCACTTCATTCTTCCTCAAAAAAGGAATAGTCGAAGGTCCATCGTATTCAGCCACCTGTACTTCGGAAGCCGCTTTGTAAGAACTATACTGGTCAAGCCATTCTCGCAGTTCTGAAGTGTATTTTTGAACTTTGCTTTCATCGTTGGGCCCGGAATAAACCCGGCACGCAACCATGTGAGCAGATTTCTGATGAATTTTAATTCGCTCATCAATGGGAGCCGGCGCATTTTCTATATTAAACTTACTCGGCAAAATAAAGGTCATGGTTAAATAGGCTGCACCATCTTGCTGCGGTTTATCTTCATGAAGAACAGCAGCCGTCATCGCCATTTGCTGAGCTGATTGATTTTTTCCGAAAATATAATTACTGAGCGCCGAATAGGCCTGAGCCTGGGCGCGCTGATGATCTCCATGAACAGGAACCGTGATTGAAGCCAAAGTTAATTCGCCATATTTCCGGATTTCTTTTTCTCCGTGGGATCGGATCAGATAGTATTCCGGTTCTTCGCCCAGACGAATACCAAAGATCCCGGAAATAACCTTGAGTTTTTCAGTCAAAGGCATCGGTGGCTCTAATTCGTTGTTAACATTGATATTGATATCAAACACATGATCCTCCTTGTTCATAACCAAAGGAGTTCAATATTTATACCCGATTCAAAAGTGAGCTAAGTATCTGATAAGTTCTGTTACGTGGCTATTTTTGGTACGGGGGCGCGGGGAAGAAAGACTCGTTACCATCAATATTTTCTGTTCTGAGTTGTTATTGTCATTTTTATTTTATTTTTTATCTGTTCGAGCTTTTCAGTTGAAGAACGCACTTTCAATGTAACGCCCTTTTCATCGTAAGCTTCACCGAGAACCCTTAATTTAGCGCGAACATCCCCGATTATACCTTTTACAGTATACGGAATAAACAGATCTTCATCCACCATATCAGTTTCAAAATAACTCAGAATTTTTTCTCGTAATTTCTGCACGTCTTCAGGTCTGCGAGTAGAAATAAAAATTCCATCAGGAAATTCTTTTTGTATCTCACGAGTTTGTTCTTCGGTTAAGCGGTCCTGTTTATTTAAGATTAATAAACGGGGCACATCAGTGGCTCCCACTTCGGATAAAACAGATTGTGTAACTTCAAGTTGCGATCTGAACGCATCGTCCGCAGCATCTACAACAAATAATAATAGCGAGGCATGTAGGGCTTCATCCAATGTGGATTTAAAAGAGGCCACCAGATCATGGGGAAGTTTTTTGATGAATCCCACCGTATCAGATAGTAAAATTTTAGGTCGGGTTTCAGGAAAGATCGGACGCACGGTTGTATCTAAAGTAGCAAAAAGTTTATCCGCAATCAGAACTTCGCTGCCCGTCATTGCACGCATTAATGATGATTTACCGGCATTGGTGTAGCCGACTAACGCCACACTTATTTCCTGCTCACGTCTGGCTCTTCTCTGTAGATGCTCATTGCCGATAGATGAGAGTTCGGTTTTTAATTCTTTGATTCGGTCGCGGATTCTTCTTTTGTCCAGTTCAAGACTGGTTTCGCCCGAACCTTTGCCGCCCACTCCGCCGCCGCCGCGATCTTCACCGCCGCCGGTTTCCCGCAAGCGAGGTGCCACGTATGTTAATCGGGCAATTTCAACCTGCAATCTTGCCGCTTTGGTTTTAGCATGACGACTGAATATTTCGATAATCACGCCAGTACGATCCAAAACCGGTACTCCGGTAACACTTTCCAGATTTCGCAACTGAGATGGCGACATTTCTGTATCTACAATAACGATTTGGGCTGATTTTATGTGTTCGGGAGATAGGGTTTCTACAGAATCTTCAGGTTCCTGAATTTCGTCAGTTTCGTTTTCAGCTTCCGCTTCATTAGCCTCTTCTTCTTCCCATTTAAGTGCCGCTTTGCTTTTTTTACGATCAACGGTGTTGCCTATTTTTCCACTACCGCCGGTCCACTCAGCCAGTTCCGTAAGCTTTCCTTCGCCAAGGACAGATAAAGACCGATCTGTGCTTCTTCTTTGCGTTACCCGTCCCACAACATCGTAACCGAGTGTCGTAACCAAACGAGTGAGTTCCTGCAACGAACTCTCAAGTTCAGCCGTAGTTGTGTGCGGCAGTTGAATTCCCACAAGTACAGCTGATTTTTTTTTATTCTGGGATAAATCGTCTTCATTAAATGACATAGATCCTTATGCCACACTTAGATCTGGCTTGTCCATGACTCGTCAAAAAATGATGAAACATCCATGTTTTCCAGACTTTCGCTGTCGTCTAT
>JAYTFA010000307.1:0-2073 GCA_043734765.1 Pseudobdellovibrio sp.
CCGTTACAATGAGCTTATGGTTGGTATTACGCTGCCATTTCTATTTTTTTGGGAACCTAATTCCACCTCAAAACAAGCACATACCGCGAGACTTATCGGTGAATACGATTTAGAAAAACAACGACTTAGTTTTAATGCGATAAAAATGACGTTGTTAAGCCTTGGAGAATCTTTGAAAAAACAAATCGAAACTTTAAATGCCAAACTTATACCTCGTGCAGAAAAGCGAATGCGCCTGGTACATAATCTTGCGCCGAGAGACCTGGAGACTCTTCAGGATCACAGAGAAACGATGGAGGCATATCCTGACCTTAAGCTGAAAGCTTTGGATTTGCGTATTCAGTACGAAGAAGCTGTTGCTGAGCTTGAAAAATTCACTCCGGATAAGGATTTACAAAATGAATAATAAAAAATTAATTTTAATTATTTCAATCTTAGCTATTGTAGGTTTTGGGGCTTATTACAGTCTTGTAAATAAAACTCAATCTTCAGATAAAATAACATCAACAAAAATTGAAAGCAGTTTCTATTGGACCTGCCCGATGCATCCCCAGATTCATCAAGATCATGAGGGCGAATGCCCGATTTGTCACATGAAGTTAGTAAAGGTGGCTCAAACAGCCCAAATGCAAAATATTAAGAATGATCAGGGTGACAAGAGGTCTATGATTCAGGCTACCTCTGGTCAGCTTGAACTTATCGGAATTCAAAAGGCTGTCGTTGAAAAAATGACACTTAAAGTGGGAATTCCTGTTTCAGGAAGAATTATTTCATCCTCATCTGTGGCATTTCAGGTTTATGAAAAAGATTTAAGATATATACATCCGGGATTACTTTTTAAAGGCGAAGGGAGCATTTACTCTGACGATATTTCCGGAACAATTACTTCAGTTGATTCATTAGTCGACCCTACAAGTCGCACAGTTCGAGTGCTTGGAGCTATTCAAAAAGGACCTAAAAAGCTGCTGTCGGAAACCAGTGTTACCGGAGAAATCCTGGTAGAACTTAAAGATCGCTTAGCTATTCCTGAAAGTTCTGTTCTGCATACAGGAAATGGAGACTTCGTTTATCTTATTGATGATCAGAATAAGTTAACTCCAAAAAAAATTAAATTGGGAATCAAGACAGAAGGATTTTATGAAGTTTTAAGTGGACTAAACGTTAATGATTTTATTAGCTCAGGACCTAATTTTTTGATCGACTCAGAAGCTAAGATTCGGGGCGCCTCAGAACCTGTAGAGGGTCAGACAAAGTCAGCGAGTCCGTCGTGTCCCAAAGATCAGCACTGGGATACTCCGATGGCTATGTGCATGCCGGGTAAGGCGAGTAAATGATTAAGCGGATTATTGAGTTTTCAGCACATAATCGTTTTCTAGTTATCATGGTCACAGCCGTCCTTTTGGTTATTGGCGCTTATTCTCTTAAAAAAATTCCGCTCGATGCCATCCCTGATCTTTCTGATACTCAAGTGATTATTTATTCAAAATGGGATAGATCACCTGATATTATGGAAAACCAAGTCACTTATCCCATTGTTTCTTCAATGCTTGGTGCTCCGAAAGTTAAATCTGTTCGAGGATTCTCTGACTACGGTTTTTCTTATGTCTATGTCATATTTGAAGATGGAACCGATCTTTACTGGGCCAGAAGCAGAGTTCTTGAAAGCTTAAATCGCATCACTTCTCAAATTCCAAGCGGGGTTAAAACAGAAATCGGCCCAGATGCTACGAGTGTTGGTTGGGTTTATCAATACGCACTCAAAGATAATTCTGGCAGATTTAACTCTGCAGACTTAAGGTCAATGCAAGACTGGCTTATCCGCTTTCAATTACAATCAGTGCAAGGTGTAGCTGAGGTTGCAGCGGTCGGTGGCTTTGTTAAACAATATCAAATTAAAGTTAATCCAACTAAACTTTCCCTTTTTGGCGTGAGCATGAACGAAGTTATGGAAGCTGTCAAAAATTCAAATCAAGAAAGCGGTGGACGCACAATTGAGTTTTCCGGAACTGAAGCAATGGTAAGAAGCCGTGGTTTGGTGGATAAAGTCGAAGACATTGAAAATGCTGTTGTTAC
>JAYTFA010000308.1:0-4550 GCA_043734765.1 Pseudobdellovibrio sp.
CAGATGATTATCAATCGTGAATTCGGCATGACCAAAAACGAAAACCCCACGCAGGGAAGTTATTTTATTGAAGAACTGACCGAACTGGTGGAAGAAGCCGTGCTTGAAGAGTTCAAACGCATCAATGAACGCGGCGGTGTTCTTGGCGCTATGGAAACTCAGTATCAGAGATCTAAAATACAGGAAGAATCCATGTATTATGAACACTTAAAACACGACGGCACCTTACCGATAATCGGAGTGAATACATTTATTAATCCTAAAACGCTTGCACAAAATTACGTTCCGCCGAAAATTGAAATGGCAAGGGCCTCGTTGGAAGAAAAAAACCATCAGTTAAATGGTGTAACTGAATTCCAGGCTAAAAATATATCGCGTTCGGAAGTCGAGCTGAATAATCTGAAAAAATCGGCGCTGAGTGGAGCTAATATATTTGAAGCGCTTTTATCGGCCTCCAGATATTGCTCGCTTTATCAGATGTCTCAGGCCCTTTATGAAGTTGGCGGACAATACAGAAGGAATCTCTAATGTTTAAATTCAAGGTTTTATTTTTATTTGTCAGCTTACTTGTATCCACAAGCGCGTTTTCACAGGATTTTTCAGACAGCCCCAAACCGGATGAAAGTTTTTTCAGTTTTTTTATCCGAATCACACGAGGTGGGATGTTTCCCGGAATAAAACTCAAAGCGCCGGAATCCGTACAGGCTGCTTTTTTAAAACGTATCAAAAAAGGTTCTTGGATCGGTGAAGTTAATAAAGAGCAAAAGAAACTTAATCTTGCAGGAGTTGATCTCTGGCAGGATTGGTACCGCCGTAAAAATGCAATGAGTTTACTTGTAAGCGAAACTCAACGTGCGGATTTTAATAGTCAGGTACAGGCCTTGCTGGATCAGGATTTAAGATGTAAGGCACTGAAGTGCCAGACACCTCAGGATTTATGGACTTTAGAGTGGAATCAAATTGAGGCGCCGTTGAGGCAGGCTATGACTCAAAGTTTTGTGCTGAAAGCTAAATATTTTGAAGGGCAGACTTTATTTGAAGTTTTAGGAAAGCAATATTCATTTTCGATTCCAAGTCCGGAAAATGACATTACGGTTAAGATTCTTGCACAGAAAGATTTTGAAGTTGCCTTGAGAGAACTCGGCTGGGACGGTCCGGTTTATTTTCGCGGAATAACCGGCCCCAATCCGCATGACCCCAGCAAACACTGGATTCTTTTAAATGACGATCTGATGAAAAAAATGTCGCCCTTTGAATATGATGTTTATCGAAATCTGGAATACATCGGGATTTTAACCCATGAATTAAGCCATGTTTATCAGGACAGAATAGCGAACTCTCTTCAACTGAATCTTACGGTTCAATCCGCTGAGGGAGCCATGATGATTGAAGGTATGGCGGAGTACTATGCGGAAAAAGCCTTAGCTCAAGCGGGAAGTTTAGTTCAATTTCCCCATCCGCTGGGCCTCTACGCAAGAGAGCAGGGCGCAGAGATCATGTTCAGAGAAGGCAACGAGCAGTCCGGAAACTTATTTCCTTATACGGTAGGAATGCCCTTTGTGACTTCGCTGTATGACTTAAAGCCAACAGCTGAGGAGTCGCTATTACTGCGGGATAATTTATTAAAGCTCATCACTCAGGATGAAAATCTGGGGATTTTTTTAAATCGCGAATTCGGGAAATAGGCGTTTAATTAACGCCCAATCTTCCCTGTAATGTCACAAAAATATCTCGGACAGATCCAAAAGTCTGAACCGTTCCTTTAACAACTCCGATTAAGTAAGTTTTTCCGTTAATAGATGCAAAAACCGGTGCGCCGCTGTCGCCCTCAGCCACTCGTGATATGGAAGTGGATTCGATATTGATACGGCCCTGGGTAAATTTGTTGAGAACCGCCATCTGTTTCATATCCATGTGGGAGATGGTTTCAATCGGATTAATTGTAACAAGAGTTACTTTTGAAGCAGCATTGAGTTGCGGCAAAGTTGTGTTCCACAATGGAGCATAGATAAAATCAGGAGCAACATTTACCGGAGCATCGAGTTTTACAACAACGATATCAAGTTCCGGTGGAACAGCGCCGGTTCCGTTGGGATTCACACCCGCTAGAAATCTGATTTTTGCCGAAGTTTCATGACGGATCATATGTTTGTAACCGATTTTTATTTTTACGCCGTCTTTGAGAACGTAACGGTATTCGCCGATTTCAATCGCCATCTTTTTGCCGGTGAGAACTTCACTTCTCACAAAGCAGTGAGCTGCGGTAATCATTGTAGTTGAATCGATTAAAGTGCCGTTGCAGAAACCGGTAACAGGATCGTTTTGGTCGTCAAATGCCGGAATAGATAATAAAACGTCGGACTGCCAGCCTTTGTCTTCAGCTGCAATAGAGTTTGAAAGTGCAAAAGAGTTTAGGGAAAGTAGTAGAATTGAAATAAAAAGTTTCATAATGGAACCACCTTGTTTGTGATTTTTATAGTAAAGCCAGTTTACCGATACAAGTATTTTGTTCACGGTTTCCGGTAAATCGGGCTCTTGGGGCAAAAATGACGTGAAAAGACGTGCTTTTCAGACTGTATTTAGGTACTTCAGTATTTCAATTAATTTTTAACAGTCTTTTGACTGTTGGGTAAATTGCACTCATGGCCTTAACTTTTATGTATTGGCTAGGGTGCCACTACATAACAAGTACCACATAGATGGTACAAAAGAAGGAAAGCCATGGAAAACCATATGGACGAGACGTCTATTGATCCAACCGTATCTGAAATCAACGAACAACCTGAAGAAACTTCACAGGAAAATGCGTTCGAAACCTGGAATCTATCTAAAGAAGTTTTAAAGTCTTTAGCGGAAATGAAGTTCACAACTCCTACAGCAATTCAAAAACAGGCGATTCCGTTATTGTTAGCCCGCGAAAAAGACTTTGTCGGACTTGCAGCTACAGGAACAGGAAAAACCGGAGCTTTCGGTATTCCATTGGTTGAAACTATCAATGCCTCTTCAAAATCAGTTCAGGCGCTTGTTATGTGTCCAACTCGTGAATTAGCCACTCAGGTTGAAGCCCAAATTCAAAAAATGGCAAAATGGAAGGGTTTAACAACCCTAACCGTATTCGGTGGTTCTTCTTATGACCGTCAGATTACCGCTTTAAAGCGCGGCGTTCATATCGTTGTGGGAACTCCGGGTCGTTTATGCGATCTCGTTGATCGTAAAGTATTAAAATTAAATGATGTACAGACTTTGATTTTGGATGAAGCAGATGAAATGATTTCAATGGGTTTCCAGGATGACCTTGAGAAAATTTTAGGTGCTATCGGTAACGACGAGACAAAACGTAAATGGCTGTTCTCTGCCACGATGTCTCCGGAAATCAGACGGGTAGTTTCAAAATACTTACCTGATTATGATAAAATTGAAATTCACAAGCAAGATTCTGAACGACCTCAGATCGAACAGATTTATTACACAATTTACCCGGATCGTAAATTACAGATGCTTTCTTCCGTACTTTACATGAACCCGGAATTTTACGGTTTAGTTTTCTGTCAGACCAAGCGTGAAGTAACAGAAATTACGGAATGGTTAAAGCGTAAGGCGTTCAAAGTGGATTGTATTCACGGCGATCGTCCACAACGGGAACGTGATTATATTTTAAAAGATTTCAGATCGGGCCGCGTAAAAATCTTAGTTGCAACTGACGTTGCGGCACGCGGACTGGACATCGAAAATTTAACTCACGTTATTAATTTCTCTTTACCGCGTGAAGTTGAAAGTTACACACACCGAATCGGACGAACGGGCCGTGCGGGTAAAAAAGGATTGGCTTTATCAATCGTGGCTCCGCATGAAATCAGAACTCTGAAGCGTATTCAGCAAGTGACTAAAGCCACTATGACCAAGGGTGTAGCTCCGACGAATGATGAATTAAATGTCTATCGTGTTAAAGATGTTATTAACGGTATGAATCAGGTTGAAAGCGACGACACTTATTACCGCGCAGGCAAATTCCTGGATCGCAAAATGACAGAATTGAAAGAATTATTTCAATTTGATTTTACAGTAGAAGAATTTTTAAAACGTCTTTTAGTTTCTGAACATCCTGATATTTTTGAAAATCGCGACACATCTATGGATTTTGTCGGCGACGGCGTTATTCCGAGAGAGATGCAGGACTTCGGTTCGCGTGAGCGCGGACCGGTAGGTCGTGATCGTTCCGGCCCGAGAGAAGGATACAGTCGCGGTGGTGGCGGTAGATCTTTCGGATTTGGTGGTGGCGGTGATCGTGGTCCTCGTAGATCAGACAGCGACAGACCTGCACGTCGTGATGATTCTGGCGGCGGTTACACCCCTCGTGCAAGAACTGAAGGTGGCGACAGACCTGCACGTCGTGATGATTCGGGTGGCGGCTACACACCTCGCGCCAGAACTGAAGGCGGCGACAGACCTGCACGTCGTGATGATTCCGGCGGCGGCTACACACCTCGCGCAAAAGCAGAGGGTGACCGACCTGCAAGAAGATCTGAAAGCAGTGATCGTCCGCAACGTCG
>JAYTFA010000309.1:0-2321 GCA_043734765.1 Pseudobdellovibrio sp.
GTATATTGCGGCAGAATTTATCCAAATGATTCCATATGCAGCCACTCTTCTGGCTCTGCTGCTTATGAAATCTAAATTCAGCGCACCGGCAGAGCTGAGATGACCAGCTGAGATAAAATTATTATTTTTTCAAAAGGAGATTTATGAAAACACTTATTCCCGCACTTTCCCTCGTACTGACTTTTTTAATAACTCAATACTCGATGCCTTCTTTAGCTTGGGGAGGCCGTGGGCACGCGTCCATTTGCGAAGCTGCCGTTCATTTGGTTAAATCCCCGCAACTAAAAAGCTACTTAACCGCACGGCCGCATATGATGGCCCACTTATGCAATATTCCGGATATCTACTGGAAATCAATTTCTCCTGAGTTCCGAAAATTGGGAGATCCCGGCCACTATATTAACGTTGAAAAAATCGGGCTTAAATTCAGCGAGGTTCCTGCTGATTATAAAAAAATTATCGAAACCTACACCGGCAAACCCAGTAAACTGAATGAAAGCCAGACTCTCTTTTCAGTTCCTGATGAACTGGGTTCATTATGGTGGCGAGCCGATCAGTTTTACCGCCGCGCCGTGGATGCCGCAAAAAATTTAAAAGAACTTGCTCCGCCGAAAGACAGCAAAGAAGAGCAAAATGACGAACTTCCCTACAACAAAGCCATCTACCAAATGGTCGTTAATTTAGGACTGATGGGCCATTTTGTCGGCGACATCAGCCAACCTTTTCATAACACCTCTGATCATGACGGCTACGCTGCCAATCATGGCGGAATTCATTCTTACTACGAAGAAGCCGTGGTTACACAATTCGGTCCGGACCTCATAGCTCTTATCGCTAAAAAAGCAAATTCTACAAAAGCCAAAGCGTTCACAGAAAAAAAATCTGTTGTTGAAAACATGCGGGCACTCAGTGAAATTTCAGTATCAGAAGTTAAAGAAGTTTTAAAAGCCGATCCGATTATTAAACCTTCAATTTTAAAAGTTGAAAAAGGCATGAGCTTAAAAACTCCGGCCGAAAGAAAACCGCCGGCAGAAGCTTTCAAAAAAATGGACAAAATGATTGTCAGACAAATGGCGCGCTCAGCTGTTTTATTAGCGCACTTATGGGATGAGGCTTTCAAAGCGGTGGGCGAACCTAACATCAAAAATTACCGAAGTTACTTATACCCGTTCACGCCTGAGTTTGTAGCACCCGACTATCTTTAAACGAATAGGCCGTTGGCACTTACCTTGCTCTTTGTCAGTTAATGAAAAAGAGCCTGGGCGTTGATAAAAATCGCGTGATCAAATACCTGAAAATTCAGTCCGGTACTGTCATTCGATTAGAGCCGAAAGTTTCGCGAAGTTTAGGCGTAGAACCCATTCACCAGCTCCGGGTTGCCACGCGACGCGTACGAACCATCGTTTGGGTGCTCCAACTCAGCACAAACCTGAAGCACATAAAAAAATTCAAACACGAACTTCAAGCCGTAGCCAAAATGCTGGGGCACGTCCGCGAATTGGATGTCGCAATACTGGACGCAAAACAATATGGAATCAATTCTTCCGTACTCATCAAAAAACGTAAAACCAACGCAAAAAAACTCCAAATGCATATCAATCGAAACCACAGAAAGCATCTCGCAAAACAGCTTTCTGAAATCACTAAAACCGTAGCAGAAATAAATCCAAAATTACTTAACAAGGCCTACAAACATTTAGCTCTGCAATTAAATAAACAGCTCAAACAAAACTTAAACAAAGAAACAAGCCTGCACCAACTCCGGATCACTTTAAAAAAAGCCCGCTATGCAATTGAGGCCATGGGAAAACCGGTTAAACCGCTAAAAGAACTGCAGCAAATTTTAGGCGATGCCCACGACCTGGAAACCCTGCAGGGATTTCTCGGAAAAAATAAAAAAGTAAAAGACGCTCAGCAATCGCTGAACGGCAAAGCCGTGCCTCTTGTGAAGCCGGCCCTGCTCTATGCACTCACGCAATTAAAAAATAAATAGTTTAATGCAAACTTGCCATTTCCTCGCAACTTTTTGCACATTTTCTGCAAATATCCACACACTTCTTCATCATTTCATCACCGGGCATAGCCTCACAACTTGCAGCGCAGGCTGTGCATATTTCCGCACAAACTTTACAGGTTAAAGAGTGATTTTCAGAATTCCGGATCATAAACTTAGCAGACAAATCACAGATACCGGCACAGTCCCAGAGTAATTTCAGACGTTTCGGTTCTAAAAATTGCCCGCCATTTTCAAGGCAATAACTTAACGTCTGCGAACAAATCTGAAAACATTCAAAACAATTCTGAATGCAGGATTGCATCGC
>JAYTFA010000310.1:0-6156 GCA_043734765.1 Pseudobdellovibrio sp.
AAGTTATTTCGATGGAAAAATGTTTAAAGGTAAAAAACGAAAATATCGCTAAGTCCGAATTTAATCAGAACTGTTTGTTGGATATGTATTACAACGAAGTAAATTCTTTCGGCAGCTTGCCGGGCTTTGCCAAGCTTAAAACCGATAAAAACGACAAAGGCGAGCTTAAGTTTTCACCGGAGCAGAACAAGGCCTATTATTTGGGTTTACTTAAAGCTGCAGGTTACGTTCCCAATGATAAAGTCGAAGAAAAAGATCGCACTGTGCTCTTAGAGGAGGCCAGCTTGTTTCCGCATGTCGTTCAGTATGTTGAAATGATCTATTCTACACATGATACCAACCGTGACGGCTATTTACAGAAAGACGAAGCGTTCAGGGCCTTTCCGGTATTTGAACAGATCATGAAGCCGGTCCAGAAACAATTCGGCCTGGAGGATAAAGATCTTGTTGGACTATTTGTATGGCTTCTTAAGAAGGGAACTGTTTTCCCCATTAATAACATGAAAAAATTTGTAAAAGATCATGAATGTAATTTGCATAACGATTCAAAAACCTGTGCGCAGGATTGGACAATTAACTCGACAAGAATTGATATCGGTAAAATATTTAATTTGATTGCAGCCTTAACAGCTCCGCCAAAGCCAACGCCTGTTGCAGACACGGTGACTAAGCCTGAACCGGCGCCTGCCGAACCTGCTAAACCCTGATTTAAATTTAGAATTTATATTAAAATTTATTTTTAAACATCATCGATTCAACCGGAATTGATGATTTGGTATTGTACTTAGCACTACTTTTTTTATTATAAAGATTTTCGATTTCGCCGCTGACAACAAAATAAATTAACTGGCCAATCGGCATTCCTGCATAAACACGTACCGGCTGCTTAACAGAAATTTCGAGGGTCCAATAGTTACAAAATCCCACGTCACCCTTGCCGGCAGTCGCGTGAATATCAATACCTAAACGGCCAACACTGGATTTGCCTTCTAAGAAAGGCACGTGAGCATGGGTTTCTGTATACTCAGCTGTCACACCTAAATAGAATCTATCCGGCATCAGTACAAAGCCTTCTTCGGGTATTTCAAATGTATTGATTTTATTATGAGCTTTGGCATCCAGTACATCAGACTCGTACAGAGCCAGGGTTTTACCCAAATGAACGTCATAGGAATTGGTGCCAAGACAGGATAAATTAAAGGGCTCCACTTTAATGAGCCCTTTTTCGATATGGTTTAATATTTCTTTATCAGTAAGAATCATGACTGGAGATTATTTAGTTTCTCTGTGTAATGTATGCTTCTTAAGATTTGGATTATATTTCTTTTTTTCCAAACGACCAGGAGTTTTAGTTTTGTTTTTTGTTGTTGTGTAACGAGAAACAGGTTTGCCAGCAGCCTTAGCTTCTGTGCATTCTAAAGTTACGATTATACGACCAGATTTTTTTGCCATGATATACCTCTTAAATAAATTCCAAAGACCTTCTTTTATAAATATGTGACAGAGATTCGTCAATGGAATATAAGGTGTTCAGGTTGAATTTAGGAGTTTTTATGCTAAATAGGTCTTTTCTGCTGCTATTAATACCAATGTTTTTCGCGATTCCTGCCTTTTCCCAGCTTTTTGACGGAAAAACCCAGTGGGCGGCCTCGCTAGAACAACTCGTCAGCAGTGTGAATCCGGGTACAATTCTTTTTTTAGGTGAAAATCATGGTTTGACCAGCCACAAAGACCAGCAGGTCGCTATTCTTAATGGGTTGCGTTCTAAGGGCTTAAAAGTATCGGTAGGTCTCGAGTTTATTAACTACACCGATCAGGCCTATGTCGACCAGTACCGAAGCAACCAAATTGATGAAGCGCAGTTTTTATCCAGTATCAAATGGGGTGGTATAGGCTTCGAATTTTACAGAGAGCAATTGCTATTTCCAATTATAAAGTTCGGAGAAAAGTCATTAGGTCTTAACTTGCCAAGAGCGGTTTCCTCTAAAATTTCTAAACAGGGGTTAGCAAGCCTGAGCGAAGATGAGCTTAAAATGTTGCCGCCCGATTTTCACTTGGGACGGGGTTCATATAAAACCAGATTTATGGACGCTGCAGGGGCTCACTGCAAGGTTCCGGAAAACTGTTTTGCGGCTCAATCTGCATGGGATGATACCATGGCTTGGCAAGCCGTACAGTTTATCGAAAAAAACCCGGAACAGGTGCTGGTTATTGTAGTAGGAGAATTTCACGTGCAGTACGGCGGTGGAACTCCAAATCGTATCCTGGCCCGCAGGCCGGCCACAAATATTGTAACGCTCTCACAGGTATGGGCCGAAGGAATGACGGAAGGCGAAATTGCCGAATCCTTGTTGCCTTCGCCGCTTGAAGGGCCACGCGCTGATTATATCTGGATTTCCAGGCCTTAAATCTTCTGAATTTCAGCGAAAGCTTTTTTATTTAAAATAGCTTCAATCACTAAAATGGCTTTGCGCATTTTTGCAAAAAAATCATTATCCGGTGTGATGACAATTCTCTGCGGATGTCCTTCCCAGCCTTTTTTTATTTTTTCATTCAGTGAAAGGGCTTCCTGAAAATTTTCAATTCGGATTTCATTGGAGCTATCGTAGTCGGGCTCTGTGGCCGTATCTAAATGGATAACCCAGTCGTAGCGGGCATTTTCCTGTGTGCGGGTGGTTTGCATGGTATCAAAAAAATGCGCTTCGCTATCGGGCCAATAGGCGAGGGCATCCAATGAGCCGCGGTCGCAGACGATCAGCGCTGCGGGATATATTTTGCACCTCAGGGCTTCCACTTCTTTTTGGATGAAGTAAATGGCCTTTTGCGCATGAAAAAAACCATCATAACTTTTAACACGGGGAAAGCCGCCCTTATAAAGAATCGAAGCGGCTTCAGGAACAACTTTGACCACGGGGCCAAATTCTTTTTTGAGGGCCTCTATCAGAGTGGTTTTGCCGCCCGAAGGTCCGCCGGTAATCGCAATTTTAATATTCATAATTATTCCTATACCAAACTTTTAACGACAGCATCGTGGCCGATCCAGGCCACCGGAGCCTGGGGCTTAAATCCGTCGTGCAACATAATGTAACCGCAGCCTTTAAAAACCAGCTCACTCAGCGTAGCGGTCATCAGTGATTTCTCGTCCTTGTGAAGGGCAATGATGCTGTCTGAAGCCTGCAGTGCCGCTTCCAATTGATCTTTTTGCGAGTGATGAGGCCAGCCTTCAAAAACACTGGTCTTTTGAAATGATTCGGAGGTCAGAAAGTTATCCACCAGGGTAAAAACCTGCGCCATCGTGGCCTCTTCTTTGAGTGCTACCTTGCACGCGTCTTTGATTTTTTGTGTGAGGGGGTGAGTTGGGGCTTCTTTTTCTAGAGATCGGATCAAGTTATAGAGCGGTATTTCCAGACCTTGAAAAAGAGAACTGGAATTGGTTAAAATTTCAGGGCAGTTGTAAACACAGGTTTTCACGCCTTTTTGCGACCAGGCCTTGGCAAAATTTTCCAGTTCAATTTTAGCCCAGCCTTGAATATAAGGAGCATAAGACTGCCATTGGTAGTGATCTTTAATTATGATTTCGGTGCCATGATAGCCATAAGCCACATAACTTGTAGTGCCGCCATTCGCTTCAATTTTTTTTCTGAGGGAGCTAGATTCGTTGATCAGAATATTAAACGTTTCGGCAGTCACTTCGTGGAAATTGCGCTGGAGCAGTTGGCCGATGCCGCTGTTCCAGAAAAGTTCAGAAGCCACAAATCTGTCCCCGGTGCCTTTAAAAACGCGATTCATCAATGGCATCACAATTTTACACCTGGGCACGCCACCGGCCATTAAATGCGCAAAGTGCACATGTCGGCCGGGAGTCAGGTGTTTTTCCAGTTCTGTCATGAATTTCCGGGTGTTGTCCTGAAATCTTTTGCGGCCCTTGGCCTGACTCTCAACAAGCGATCCTTCAGGAATTCGTGCCTCCTGCCATTCGCTTAATTTTACTCCGCTTAAATAATCATTTGGAGATTTTCCGTGGGCATCTTTTTCCAGATCAAAGCCGGCCTCTAACGGGATATTGATAAAAGGTTTCGGGATTTTTTCAGATTCTTCAGCAGTGAGGGGTCTCAAATTACCCTCCGCATCCCGACGTCCGACTGTTGCACGTACCACGGTAAGTCCGTTTTTTTCAGCCTCTTCTACCAGACCGTTTGCGTAGCCGCGATTAAACAATTCGCCGAAGAGCACAAGGAGGTCGCCCTTTTGAAATTTATTTTGCTCAGGTTTATTTCGGATAGGATAATAATTTTTCATGACAGAATACTAACTCGAGCAACTTCTTGACTCAACTAACACTCGTTGACACGATAGGTATATGCATGAAAAAAAAGCTAAAATTGTCTGTCTGGTTCCCTCTTGGACGGAGACTTTGCTTGAAGCTAATCTAAATGTGGTTGGACGTACGAGATTCTGCATTCATCCGGCTGAAAAAATCCGCTCGATTCCTGCCGTGGGCGGAACAAAAAATGTAAAAATTGATGAAATAATCGCCTTAAATCCCGACATTGTAATACTGGATAAAGAAGAAAATAAAAAAGAGATGGCGGATATTTTACTCGCTCAGGGAATCCGGATTTTGGTTTCCCATGTATCTGATATCGACACAGCGGCAGAGTTTTTGAGCGTTTTAGCCAATCAATTCTCAAATTCGGCACTTGAGGATTTTGCGGATCTCTACCGGATTATTTTAACTAACAAAAATAAATTCTCAAAGGAAAAATTTATCAGCGGGTGCGTGCTCAAACAAAATGCTGAATTCAATGCTCAGGATCTTGAATACGTTATCTGGAAAAATCCGTTTATGGTCATCGGGGCCGGAACTTTTATTTCTGACGTTTTGAGACTTACGGGAATTGAACTCAACCGTGCCGAGAAGTACCCTGAAATTTCATCGGAAGAACTTAAAAATAAGTACTGTTTGTTCTCGAGTGAACCATATCCATTTGAAAAAGATTTTGCAGCTTTAACCACCGAGGGATTTAATGGCGCGTTGGTGGATGGTGAGAAGATCAGCTGGTACGGAATAAGAAACATAAGATTTCTGCAGTCTTGCTTAGACTAAATTTTCAATAAGTGTGAGCACTTTCAGGCTCGCATTTTTATTCTGCTGCATCTCATTTAAAATTTCATTTTTAGGTATTAAAATTAATTTATCGGAGATTTGCACCAGGTCTTCAGATGTAAAGGCCTGAAAGACATATCGGTTCTGATATTTTACGGCCTCAGGGTTGTTACGGTAATACGGGCCGGTAACAACGGGTAATCCGCAACAGAGGGGCTCCATCACGGAATGGATTTTGCCTTTGAATGAGCCGCCTACAAAGGCCATATCTCCGTAGCGATAGGCGTCTGCTAGATAACCGATTTTATCTATAATCAGAATATTATTCTCAAAATTAATCTCAAGAAAGTCGATTTCGTTGGATAAAATCTGATAGCTTAGGCCACGACGGATAATTTCTTTTTGAATTCGCAGAATAGTTTTAGCATCTACTTCGTGAGGACTTAAAACTATTTTAATATTTTTCTTTATCAACTCCGAAAAGGTTTCATATAAAACTGTTTCATCTTCTGGCCAGGTAGAGCCGCATACCAGAATTTTATTCAGAGATTTTAATTTAAGTTTGGGCTCCTGCGATAAACGGTAAAACACCTGATCAAAACGGGTGTCGCCTTCCACTGAAACATTTGCCAAACCCCGGGCGATGAGTTCGTTTTTTGTAGCCTGATCAATGCAGGAAATAAAATTCATTTGCGGAAGTAGCATTTTGTTGATCAAACCACCGATGAAATTAATTTTCGGGTTAAAGGAAATAAGGCCCATTTTAACACCTCTGTTATGAACTTGACGGATCAATTCGGGCCATAAGTCCGTTTTGGAAAACACAAGAATTACAGGCCTAATATAATCAATCAAATCATTTAGGGCCCTTGGCTGATCCCAGCAGAGCGGGATAAATTGATCTACACAATCGGTAATATTATGAAATAATTTTTCTGCCGAAGGGGAGGAGTAAGTCACTACAATCTAAGATGTGGGATGCGTCTACTGAAGGGCTGGCGCTTCGGATCCAGATCGGTACGGTGCGCGCCTCATGCGTCCGTCCCTGT
>JAYTFA010000311.1:0-3340 GCA_043734765.1 Pseudobdellovibrio sp.
GATGGACGCTATCGACAAGTGGGATCCAAGCCGCGATAACAAATTTAAAACTTATGCGGAATTCCGTATTCGCGGTGCCATTCTTGATGAATTAAGAGCTCAGGACTGGGTTCCCAGATCTGTACGGGATAAATCCAAAGCGCTGGACAGAACTGTTGCCGCCTTAGAAAACGAAATCGGTAGAACTCCTACCGAAGAAGAAATTTCCACTAAGCTCAATATGCCAATGGACGAATTTCACTCCCTCGTGAATCAGGTGAGACCGGTTAGCTTACTTTCTATCGATGACCAACCTACATTCAGCGATTCCGATAAAAAATCCATTGCAAACCTTTTAGAGGGCTCGAAATCCGGTAATCCGTTTAATCAATTAAATCTGAAAGTTGTAAAAGATGTGGTGGCTAAGGCCATCGAAGAACTTCCAGAGCGTCAGCGCTTGGTGTTGTCGCTTTACTACTTTGAAGATTTAAATTTAAAAGAGATCGGGCAGGTTCTGCAAGTAACAGAATCCCGCGTGTCACAATTACACGCGCAGGCGGTTATTCGCCTCAGAGCAAAGTTAACGGCTACAATTGCAGCCGGCGAGCTCGAAGCCATCTGATTATAATTTCCTGAATTTATAGGCATCCTTTTTGTATCTGTCTCCTTATGAAATTAGGGAGACCCTATGATCGTATTTAAACCCAGATTAGCACTTGTTTACCTCATCGCTCTTGTAGTTATTTCATTACTGACAAATAGGTTAACAATCTCCTCTCAGTTTGCCGCCGCCGAAACTTCCGACAAGACCAATGTCGAATCCTCGAAATAATCAATAATTAGAGCTGGCTCTCAACCGAAATTCACCTGAAAATAGAGTGAAGTTTCAGTTTCAATGGAGAGCCTATGCCCGCATATTTTAAGCGCACATTTTTAAATTCTGTAGGTTCTTTTTTACCCGGGCCTGCCGTTAATAATGAGGAAATGGATGCCTATGTGGGGTCCGTTAATCCGCAGTCGTCCCGTATTAAACGCAGAATTCTTGCAGAAAACGGAATTCAGAACAGACATTACGGCATAAATAAAGAAGGCCAAACCATGTTTTCGTCGGCCGACATGGCGATCAAAGCCATTGATGCTGCGCTTTCCAAAGTTAATAAAAATATAAATGAAATTTCTTTTTTAAGTTCTGCTACCGTCGGTGCCGACTTAGCAGCACCGGGCTTTGCAAACTTAATTCAGGGTCAGTACAAGGCCGCACCGATGCAAACGATGTCGTTTCAGGGAATCTGTGCCTCGGGAATTGCAGCGATGAAGGCGGCGGCGCAAGTTATAGAGCTGCAGGAGTTTAAAAACGCAGTGGCCGTGGCAACCGAGTTTCCGTCTCGCCTGTTTAAAGCCTCACGCTTTCAGAAAGTTGACGAGAATATCGATTTCGATTCACACTTTTTAAGGTGGATGCTTTCGGACGGTTCCGGCGCAGTTTATTTTGCTGATAAACCGAATGAAAAAGGAGTATCGCTGAAACTCAACTGGATTCATCTGAAATCCTTCAGCGGGGACTATCCCACGTGTATGCAGATCGGCTCTCCGTGGAATCAACCTAAGAAAAGTTATCTGGACTTTGCCTCGCTGGAAGAAGCTGAAAAAAATGGATCTTTTTTATTGCGGCAGGATATCCGCCTGTTGCCGAATCTTTTTGATGTGGGTATAAGTGAATTCATGAGCCTGGTGTTAGACAATGAAATTCAGACCCAGGACGTTGATTATTTTTTGTGTCATTATTCTTCCGAAAGATTTTCGGATGTTGTTAAAACCCTATTGGATAAAGCGGGATTAACAATTCCGCCTGAAAAATGGTTCAGCAACTTAAAAACCCGCGGTAACACGGGGGCAGCTTCAATTTTTATTATGATGGATGAGTTTTTAAAAACTCATGATCTCAAAGCCGGCCAAAAAATTCTCTGTTTTGTACCGGAATCGGGCCGATTCACTATTTCGTTTATGTTATTTGAAGTGGTGAAAGACGGAAAAACCAATGAAGTAAAAGTATCTTCGCCGAAATCGCGTACTCCGGTGGAAAGTTTGTTACTGGAGTTGGGCGCTATCTGGCACAACTACCGATCCAGTGTGTTCAGATCCGAATTTGCAAATCGTATTTTCAACGGCACCATTCAAAAAGAAGACTATCTTAAATGGATGGAAAACTGGGTTCCGCAGGTTCGTGAAGGCAGCATCTGGATGCGTACAGCCATCTCAAATTTATCAGAAAAATTTGAAGGGATTCATGATCTGATCCACCTGCACGCAGGCGAAGAGCAGTTTGATTTTAATATTCTGTACTCCGATTACAAAAATGCCGGAGGCAGCAAAGCCATTGACGATCTGAAAAGAAACGCTGGCGGAGAAGAGCTTAATAATTTTATGTACGAAAAGGCCCGGTCGAAAGATCCGCTGGGATTATTAGGCGGTATTTTTATTATTGAAGGAACCGGCAATAAAATTATTCCAACTCTTTTGCCTTTTTTAAAGAAGAATCTCAATATGCAGATGAATGTATTTAAGTTTCTGGAATATCACGGTGAAAATGATGTGCACCACATCGAACGCTGGGCGAATGCTGTCGAAATGGCCCTCACACTCGAACCGTCGAGTTACGATGACATTATCGCAACCGCCCGCAAAGTCGCTGAACTTTATAAAAAGCAGTGGGATCTGGTTTTATGAGTCGGTCTAATTTTCCCGGAATAGAGAACATGATTCATGATCCTACCGATCCGAACCCATGGCATGCGCTTTATCTGGACAATACAACGCCGCTTCGTCCGGGCGTAAAAGAAAAATGGCTTCGTGACTCAGGAACTCCGTCGCGCCAGTTTTTGCTCCCCTTTGCCAGACCCATTGCAAAATTATTCATTATCCTGATTCAGATTATAAAAGCTCTGTCTCCGATCGACTGGCGGGCCTCAAAAACCATGCATAAAATTATAGTGTTCAGTCTGAAAACCTTTGTGCGCGCGGATGCCAATGAGTTGATCTTACGTCATTTTCACGCAGGATCTGAAATTCTGGCTTTCATTGCCGCCAATGTGCGTGGCGCGGCTATAACTTTAAATCCGTTGAAACCTAAAAATCTGGACGCCCTAAAAGATGATCTTATTTTAAAACACGACATCAATCTTTATAATTTCATCATCAATCTCAATACCGAAATCAAAGAAAAAAATCTGACGATAAAACCCATTTCACCTTCTGAAGTAGACTACTCCATGATCACGGACGGGGAGTTTGAAATCGAGCCGATAAAAGAAGGTTTTCTGAATTTTATCGATTTAGAAACTGCAATTGAGCTTTACACTCC
>JAYTFA010000312.1:0-1522 GCA_043734765.1 Pseudobdellovibrio sp.
TGCATAAAACCCGGTTGGTCAGAGGGCTTATCAGGAGCTATTTTTCCCGGCGACGCCCTTTTAGACATAAACTGCACGCCTTCAACGGCAATTTCTTCAATTACAAATTTTACGCGCAGGAGCGCATCCCAGTTAAGATCAAATCGGATATCGGATAATTCCAATGAGTTGTATTCCGGTTTTTCCTTGTTGGTCAATTCCAGTTTTGAAATCTGCACATTTCCTTTAAGGAACGAACTTTTAAATTGCCCTATGTTAACTTCGGCACCCAGAGCTTTGTATCCGACCCATTCAATGGCAGTCTTCATGTTAGAATCGAAAAAAAGCAGAAAATACAAATAAATTAAAATGGAAACTATTGCAAAAGGGATGATGGCATTCCATCTGAACAGGCTCTGTTTTTTCTTTTGTTCACTCATATTAGGCTCCATATAAGTTATTGTATTTAGAATACCAGTCGTAAAATTTAGTGGCTTTAAATACTTTCCATGCCTTTGAGGCTTCAAATTTTACAGCCAATGTCGTTTGGTATTTAATAACTAAATTCTTAAATACAAAAAACAATACAGGGCAGAGTATAATTGAAATTGCGAATGATCCCAGTACAATAGAATTATTAAATCTTGTCATAGGTAACAACGGAACATTGTACATATAACTCCAGACCGGACGAAGCGATGGGCTTTCAAGTAAGGCGCGCCCCAGCGGGTCGGCTATAGGATCCATTAAGAAGGCTATAAATTTAAAGAAAAAGGCACTTAGAAAAGCTGCGCCTAATTGCACCCGAAAAATGAAAACTATAAAAAAGACGAGAAGCGTCTGTATTGAAAGAAATGGTGCAAAACCCAGAAAAACCCCAAACGATAATCCAGCCGCAATTTGGTTCTGACCTGTATCTGAATGAAGCAAGCGAAGGAGGCTGATGAGTTGTTTAATTAAAATTGTCATATTAATCGTCCTTTACTGAATACTATATTTTTTTAAATGCCTGTTCGAGATCATAAATGATATCTGCAGAATCTTCGATTCCTACACTCATTCTGATGAGCTTGGCCGGAATGCCGGATTCGATTTGCTTGTCTTTAGGAACTGCCGCATGAGTCATGAGACCGGGTACTTCGATCAAAGTTTTGATCAGTCCAAGACTTACCGCTAAAGTTATCGAATAACCATTTTGAGCGATGTGATTAACAAAGGTTTCAGTTTTTTTTGTAGAGCCCTTAAGAGTGAAAGTCAGCATCTGACCAGGAGCAAAATCATTATTCGGAGCTCGTAAAAGGCTCAGCGCCAATTTGTATTGCGGAAATGATTTCAGACCCGGATACAGCACTTTTTCAACTTTAGGATTATTTTCTAAATAGTCTGCAATTTTCATTGCATTTTTTTGCTGGGCTTCAAATCTCAAAATCTGCGAAGGTACCCCGTAGATCATGATATTCCACGCGGAATGAGGATGCATGATAGCTCCGATATCTTTTCTTATCAGCAGCAGTGGACTCAGAAATTTTTTGTAGGTAATAAC
>JAYTFA010000313.1:0-1518 GCA_043734765.1 Pseudobdellovibrio sp.
GAACTTTCAGATATTAAAGGCTATGACGTGCTCTTAAAGGAAAAAGAGTCCGAACTCAAAGGTGAAGGACGCATTTTTATACGCTATTCGGGAACAGAACCTCTGATTCGTATATTAGTAGAAGGTCCGGATAAAAAGAAAATTAATGCTATCGCAGAGCAAATGGCAATTTTTCTTGAAAAAGAAATTTCTTAAGGTTTAGATGAAATCATCTGTAAAATCAAAAATAACCCTCGGCGTGAACATTGATCATGCTGCCACTCTTCGACAGGTAAGAGCCGGCACTACAAGCTATCCTGATCTCTTAGCCCTGACGAAGATCGTAAAAGACGGTGGCGGACAACAGATCACTATTCATTTGCGTGAAGACCGTCGGCATATACAGGATGCGGATGTGGTGCTTTTGTGTAAGAAGTCTAAGCTTCCGATAAATCTCGAGATGGCCGTTTCCGATAAAATGTTAAAAATTGCACTGGTTAACAAGCCTGCCTGGGTTTGCTTTGTTCCCGAAAAGCGGGAAGAACTGACGACCGAAGGTGGCCTCAATATAATTAGTGTATTTGATCAAATTAAAAAAATGACTGCGGTTTTGCAAAAAGCCGGTATTAAGGTTTCGTTCTTTATTGATCCTAATCTGGATCAGGTCAGTGCTTCGGCGCTGGCTGGAGCCGATGCCGTTGAGTTTCATACCGGACACTGGGTCGGCAGCAACACGTCAAAAAAGAACAAGCTTTGGTCCGTTCTTTATAAATGTGCAATTAAAACTCATGATCTCGATATGCGGGTGCATGCCGGGCACGGTCTGGATTTTCAACACACAAAATTAATAAAAAAGCTGCCTTTTTTAAAGGAAGTTAATATCGGACACTCGCTTATCTGTTATTCTTTGGAATATGGCTTGAAAAAATCTGTTCAGAAAATGCTTGAAGAATTAAAATGAGTCTTGTTTTTTCAACCCAGATAAATACCGAACAGGAATTAATAATCTTAACCGAAAGAATCTGTGATTTAATTTCAAAAAATTCAGTGGTGTTGTTATCGGGTAATTTGTCTTCTGGAAAAACTACTTTGGTTTCGCATTTTTGTAAACTGTTCGGTATCGATAATGTGCAGTCTCCGACCTTTGCCATTCATCAGCGCTATTCGAATAAGAAAACCATAATTGATCATTTTGATCTCTATAGACTTGAAAGTGACGAAGACGTGCAAGCCTCGGGATTCTACGACCTATTAAGTATGCCTGCTGACTATAAATTTATCGAATGGCCTGAACGAATAAAAGAGCGGGACATTCAGGTTGGTCAACCGGTTTATAAAATCGTAATAAATATTGTAGATTTGAGTTCGCGTCAGGTTGACGTTTATAAAGTTTCTTAAGAGGCGCTTTCTTTAGCTAGTTCCTCAAGCAAAAACTGATCGGTTTCTAAAAGTTGATCATCCTTGAAGCCCAATAGAAAGCCAACGACCTTATCGCCTCTTTTGAGAGGGGTAATGCAGCCGTATTTAAATTTTCTTATT
>JAYTFA010000314.1:0-2356 GCA_043734765.1 Pseudobdellovibrio sp.
AAGTTGAACGCATTGCGCTTGCAACAAACCACAGTTATGAACGCGAAGAACTAGCGCAGATTTACATTGCGCGAGGATTAGACGAGTCTCTTGCTAAAAAAGTTGCACTTCAGTTAATGGAACACGATGCGCTCGGAGCCCATGCGCGTGATGAACTTGGAATATATTCGAATGCTAAAGCTCGCCCCGTTCAGGCCGCACTTACATCGGCTATTACTTTTTCGGTTGGAGCAGCGCTGCCATTATTTTTAGTTGTTTTAGCGGAGCTGTCGATATTGATTCCCACAATTGTTGTTGCTTCGTTGTTATTTTTAGCTTTCTTAGGCGGCCTTGCCGCACAAATCGGTGGAGCAAGTGTTTTACGCGGAGCCATCCGAGTTACCTTTTGGGGCGCCTTGGCCATGGGGTTTACAATGGGAATCGGCAGCCTTTTTGGCGCTGCAATTTAAACAGAGACGACTATTGCCACAGTACGCTTTTGCCGGCTGAAAAAGGCAAACAACTTGCACTCTTCATCTGACTGATTTTACGCTTAACAGCTTTGAGCCAGGTTTCAGACGTAACTTTTGCGGCTTCTTCTGCGCGTGCAATTCTAAATAAAGTGATCCATTGATCATCGGTTACTCGACTCAATCTTTCTACTAGCACATCGCGTGCTTCCGCACTTATTTCAGCACCCAGGATAACTCCCTTCATCGGGCTCTGTTTCGGAAGATAGTCTTTTGTTAAAACAGCTTTACAACCCGCATTTTTTTCTCCGGACTGAAAAACGGGGTTATCGGCCCATTTCGAAAAATGCATGTGTCGGTAAAATGAATGTCCGTAATCGTGATTGTAGAGAATGGGGGTTTTACAAACATATTTTCCGGCGGCGTCGGATTCTGCTTTTAAACAGGAGAGTCTCTGGTTAGACGCATAAGCATCGGTGTGCTGTAAAAAATGCACCCATAGTATCCAGGCCTCGCGTTCAATCAGAATTCTTTTACGTTCATCTTCAGAATCATTTTTTACCAATTTAATTTCTTCCCATTCCACGCCTCGGGCTGCATTTCCAGAAATAGGAGTTGTTATCACATAGGCTTCAATCGGCTTTTCAATAATGGCCCATTCAAATTTAACGGTTTTATTGCTCGGCGGCACCGATGCTCTTTGTGAGCGCCATGGATTTGAATTCGGACAGTTCTTACAATTAATTATTGCCGGGCAATAATTATTGCTGTGAAAACCCAGAAGTTTTGCCAGATTAAATGCAACAGTGGTATCAACTACTTCCGATGAAATCGGGTCCATTGGAGAATCGGCATATTTAATTTTTTTTGTAACTACGCCGTCTTTAGATTTGGCATCCGGAAAATCACAGAGAAATTTAGTGGAACCGCCACCCATTTTTTTTTCAACATCCGCATGGTAATTACAACTGACGGTTGGCCATTGATAGCTGTTCACCGGAGCTCTGTAGCTGCTGTTTTCGTTGTAATCCGAAACCTGATTGCGATTGTAGCTAAACCCGGCGCCGCAGATTTCCGCCAGATTACTCACGATATCGATCTGTGCCACTTTTGCCGGATCATAATCTTTTGAAAACAATTCAGCTCTACTAAGGGCTTCGTTTCTTTGCTCTTCTGATACATTTTTAAAATAATCTCGGACGCTTTTTTTACCGAATTTATCACTGGCTACATCACGAACCGGGCTGAACTGACAGGAAACTAGGAACGAAACCAGTGCTAATAAAATTAAGTCTTTCATTCAATTATTTTAAAATAGATAGAGCATTTAATAAAACTTTTAGTATTTACACTGGACTTAGGCCCGTCTCGTTTTGATCCAACTTGGTGGACAGCGGTAACCTAGATTTGGCCTGTGTGAAAAAGTTCGACAAACACTCAATAGACTCCGGAAAGATATTTGCTTGATTTCGGCGCTATGGCTAAACTGGCAGCTTTTAAGTCACTTCTGTAACTATTCGAATTTAGAAGGCGTCCGGTTAGATTACATAAACTTTGCATAACTATTAAGTACTTATGAAGTTTTCAAAATTCGTTTTTCTTACGGTTGCATTTTTTACAGCCTTATTTTCTGTTGATACCCAAGCCAGGGTTTGCGGGGAATTATTTGAAAAGACTTACAAGACTTCAGAGTTTATTATCTCCATCGGCGGCAAAAAACAGTCAGAAAAATATCTAGCTGCCGCTCAAAATAATTTAACTACAAATTTTGAAATTTTGAAAATAAATCAAATTGTGAAGCAGATTAAAAAATCAGGCCTTGAAAAATTAACCCCGAACCAGCAGAAAATGATCATCAAATTCAGACAAAACTCATCCTTTTTAAGATCCATTTTTCAGACTTCCGA
>JAYTFA010000315.1:0-2353 GCA_043734765.1 Pseudobdellovibrio sp.
TAAACCGAGTTTCGGTAAAGATCCGGGTTTGGTGAATCCGGTCGATGTTGAACTGAAAAAAGTCGACAGCGAAGCAGATCCATCCAACTCGCTGAATAGCCAGGATCCCAATCAATAAGATAGTTTTACGCCGGTGTACACGGTGGGGTCGTCACGATTTCCGAATTGGGAAGTGTTCGAGTTGAGTGTGGCTCCGATTTCGGCATAAGCAATCGGACTGATAATATACTGACCCACAATTTTTAAATCTACCCAACTCTGAATAGTGCCGACATGACTGATCGTTGTTCCTGCATATCCACCGAATTTGAAATTTTTTTTGTAATCAAATAATTTACCGACCCAGAGATACTCCGCGCTGGCTTTTGTGCCTTCGAGATTATTCATCCACTCAAGTCCGAACTCAAAAGATTTATAAGTAAAGTCTCCGCCGATATTCAGACCGTCACGCTGATTGGATTTATAAAAGTGATTGTCATACAAAAATACATTTACTTTGAATTTATCGCTGAAAAAAACATCGACTTTAGCAACGAATCTTAACCAGAAGTTATCATCAACGGCGCTGAGATTTGAAATATTACTGCCCCAGACACCCAGCTTTACCTGCGAGCCCAGATTAGCAAGAAAAGACGCGTTCATGGCGGGATTATTATCACTGAAACCAAGGCCCTTATAAACAAACTGCGACAAAAGCTGAGCGTCCCCTGAAATAGAATAGTCAGGGGTGTTTCCTTTTTCTTTTTTTTCCTGCGCTAAACAGTAAGTGGACAATGAGAGATGTATAACCAAAAAGAAAAAATATTTCATTTGTTTATGTTAAATTAAAAGTATAATCCTGCAATCCACGGCTAGACCTTAGCCCCCTGTTACGGTACACTGACAGCATGATATTTGACCCCAAAAAATCAATTTATGACTATCCAATTATTGCGTTCGACACCGAAACCAGCGGAGCTTATCCGTTAGAATCCGAGATTATAGAATTGGGGGCGGTTAAATGGTTTGAGGGTAAAATTGTAGGTAAATTTCAGACACTTTTAAAGCCTTCAAAAGAACTCGTGCCTGAAAACATCCGCATTCATGGTATTACAAATGAAATGGTGGCGGGTGCCCCACTGATGGTAAATGAAATTATCAAGTTCTGTGAGTTTGTCGACAATTCGGTCTTGCTTGCACATCACGCCCCTTTTGACCTGGGTTTTCTGGCGGTTGTTATCGAAAAAAATAATCTCAGATTCCCGAACAATCTGAATTTGTGTTCCAGTTTGATTTCGCGGGCCCTGCTGAACACAACCAATCATAAACTTCAGACTCTCATAAAAGAACTGCAGTTGGTTGGCGGCGAGGCCCACAGGGCTTACGATGATGCCTATGCCTGTCTTCAGGTTCTGTTTAAATGTTTTGAAAAACTGGGTGATGATTTGGCGCTGGAGCGCATTCTTGAAATTCAGAAAAAAGATCTGAACTGGAAAAACTATCTTATTTACACGTCTCAGAATGATAAAATTATTTCTTTGGCTAAGGCACTGGAAAGTAACAGATCAATAAGTATTATTTACGAAGGCGGACAAACAAAAAACAAGACCCGCCCGATCAAACCCATGGGAATAGTTCGAAACCCCGATGGCGACTATATTCATGCTGAATGCGGCCTTGATTTTCAACGTAAGAGATTTTATCTGGAAAAGATTAAAGAAATTGAGTTGTTCTAGGTTTCATCGTCAGTGTACTCGGCCACCAGCACGGTTTTTTCCGAGTTAATTTTAAGAAGTTTTATTTTAATTTGCTCTGCCAGTTCTTCAAGATGTTTAAAGTCGTCGTTTGTTCTCAGTTTTAAGGCGGCGCCGCCTTTAGTTAATCCTTTACCCTCTAAAATTTCCTTTAAAAATCTCTCAAAGGCATAAAGCGGACCCGCAATCCGGTGAGAAATTAATTTGCCTACAGTAAAAAGGATAATTGAAAATATTAAAGAGAGTACAATAAAGGTAAATAAAAAAGGCTTCGTAAATTTTTCAATCATAGCGGGGTTGTTTCCCACCAACTCCTGAATAGTGACTTTAAGATAGGTGTAGGAAAAAACCACGCTTATCAGCGTCAGAAAAAGGCCGGTCACCGTAAAAAAAATAGAATGTTTAATCTGAAATTTTCGGTTTACCCAGAACGACTTTCGTTCATTTTGATCGGGCCACAGCTGTTCACTGTATTTGAACAGGGAATAAATCATCAGGGCATAGCCGATCCACTGAATAATATCGGCTAAATTCCAAATCGGTGAGTGCCACTGCTTAACCTGAATAGCCATAAAATCAATAACATAACCGTAAAATATTCGGTCGAGAACGTTGCCGAG
>JAYTFA010000316.1:0-9265 GCA_043734765.1 Pseudobdellovibrio sp.
CATGATGAAAAAATTGTTTAATTCTCATGTTATGGTTATTGGCCTCGGCGGAGTTGGCTCATGGGCTGCTGAATCTCTGGCCCGTTCCGGTGTGGGTAAAGTTACGATTATCGATTTTGATGAAATCTGTATTACCAATGCGAACCGCCAGTTGCATGCTTTGCAGGGTTTAGTAGGGCATAAGAAATCCAACGTGATGGCCGAGCGCTTAAAAAAAATAAATCCGCAGGCTAAAATCGAATCACTTCCATTGTTTTACAACAAAGACACCTCTGAGCAGATTCTGGCATTAAAACCTGATTACATCTTAGATGCCATTGATAATTTAACGGCTAAAACGCATTTGCTGAATGAGTGCCGCGCTCGCGGCATTAAAGTTATTACTAGCGGTGGGGCTTCCGGCAAAATGGATCCTACGCGTATTAAAATTATTGACCTGGCTCAAACAAATATTGATCCGCTTTCGCATTCGGTGCGAAAAATTTTACGTCAGGAATATGCGTTTCCGAAAGAAAAGTTTTTTAATATCCCTTGCGTTTTTTCAGATGAAGTTCCGATTCAGCCTATTGAACTGAAATACGATAACGGGCAGGGCTTCAAATGTGTTTGTCCGCAGGGTGAAATCGATCCGCACGGATGTATGCACAGATCCGTTATTTACGGAACAGCCAGCTTTGTAACCGGGGCCTTCGGCTTAACCATGGCCTCTTGGGTGGTTCGCGATATCACACAGGCCCAGCCAGTGGTGGAAGTACAATGAGCTTAGTTATTTTCTTCGGTTATTCTCTTTTTATTTTTCTTCTGGGCGTGACCGTTATGGGAGTTACATTTCATCACTGGTATAAGCTTGGTAAAGCGGCACGTGCGCAAAAAAAGCTTGCTGAACGCACTCAGTAAAAGTAGATTCGGGTCTCATATTTTTGGAGGCCCTCTATGAACATCACACAATTTATCGACCATCATTATCGCCATTTCAACGCTGCCGCTTTAAAAGATGCAGCCAAGGGTTACAAAGATCTAATTAATCAGGACGGTAAGATGTTAGTGACTTTGGCAGGGGCCATGAGTTCAGCTGAACTGGGTCTTTCGCTGGCCGAAATGATCCGTCAGAATAAAGTGCATGCTATTTCCTGCACCGGCGCCAATTTAGAAGAGGATGTTTATAATCTCGTGGCTCACGATCATTATGTGCGTATTCCCAATTACCGTGATTTAACTCCTGAAGATGAGCAAAAACTTTTAGAAAAACATTTAAACCGCGTTACCGATACCTGTATTCCGGAAGAAGAAGCCATTCGCCGCATTGAAAAAGTAATTTTAGAAGAATGGCAGAACGCCGAAAAAGAAGGTAAAAGTTATTTCCCGCATGAGTACATGTACAAAATATTACTCAGCGGAAAATTAAAACAACATTATCAGATTGATCCTAAAAATTCCTGGTTATTAGCAGCTGCTGAAAAAAATCTGCCGATCATCGTTCCGGGCTGGGAAGATTCTACCACCGGAAATATTTTTGCCGGTCACATTATCAAGGGTGATATCAAAAGCTCACGCACGGTTAAGTCCGGCATTGATTACATGATTTACTGGGCTGAGTGGTACATGGCCACAGCCACTAAAAATAAAGTCGGCTTTTTTCAGATCGGCGGCGGTATTGCAGGCGATTTCCCGATTTGTGTTGTACCGATGCTGTCGCAGGATCTGGGGCACGATGATGTTCCGCTCTGGAGTTATTTCTGTCAGATTTCGGATTCCACGACGTCATACGGTTCGTACTCAGGAGCCGTTCCAAACGAAAAAATCACTTGGGGCAAATTAGCTATTGATACGCCTAAGTTTATCGTTGAAAGCGATGCATCGATTGTGGCGCCATTAATGTTTTACTACATTATGGGAATGTAAAGATGAATACGGGAAGGGTTACCGGACTTTATATTTATCCGGTAAAATCCTGTCGTGGTATCAGTTTGACCGAGATGAACATTACCTCTCGTGGGCCCCTGCATGACCGTGAGTGGATGATTGTCGACGCCGATAATCAGTTTTTAACTCTGAGAACCATTTCCAAATTAGCTGAAATTAAAACCGCGATCCAAGGGCCGTTTTTACATCTCTACGCGGGCTCCAATAAAATATTTGTTAACATTGAAGAAGAATGCGAACTCGTTGAAGAGGTTACGATCTGGGGCGAAACTATTAAGGCCGGCGTTGAAAATAAAAGTATTAACGAGGCCCTATCGAACTTTCTTTCTAAAACCGTAAAACTTGTGCGCTACCAAAAGCAAAGCTTCCGTGACCTTGAAGATGCGGGCACAAAAGCAGTTAAAGAAACCATGTTTGCCGACTCCCGACCCATTCTGCTGGTGAACGAAAATTCATTGCAGGATTTGAATGAAAAGCTAAAAGCCAAAAATGCAGGTCCGAGCTTTATCGAAAGATTCAGGGCTAATATTATTGTTGATGGAATTCCGGCCTATGAAGAAGAGGAAATCAAAGAATTCCAAATCGGAAATCTGGTATTTAAAAATCCTAAATTGTGTGCGCGGTGTCCGATCATCACACAAGACGTAGAAACCGGCAAAGTGGTTTCAAAAGAAACCCTGCAGACTCTGGCGGAAGACCGCAAAAAAGCGGGAAGTTCAAAAGTTCCGTTCGGGGTAAATCTAACTCCGGCAGCCACCGGAGTTATTAAACTTGGCGATTCGGTTATTAGAGTTGACCTTTAATCACCGGGAATAAAAATCTGTAAACTGAACCTGATTTCTGCTCTCTGAGTTTGAAAGCCTGCACAAGAGCTTCATATTCTTCAGGGTTAAGTTTTTCTAAAGTGTCACCACGGCTTACATTACAAACTTTAGCACCGACTTCACATGTTTTAGCCATGATCGCCGCAAATTTAAGAACAAGATCGTTTGTAAGGTCGTTTTTGCGATCGGCAGGAAGTTCCGCTAAAATCCCCACTTCTCTGTTTAGATTCTGGCTTCGGAAATCCCAGTTGAATGAACCGATGAAAATAGTGGAACTGTCCAATAGCACCATTTTAGCGTGAAGAGTGTCCGGTCCCTGATATTCCAATAATGTAACACCGGAATTAAGCGCCAGTTGTTTTGTTTTTTCGTAACCTACGTTAGCAGCTGGTACGTCATTGGAACCTTTCGAGTTCGTAATAATTGTCACAGAAACATTTTTTTCTTTCAGTGTTTTAAACAGTGCTTCCTGTTCAGGAGTAATAACCAAATAAGGAGTGATGATAATAACTGTTTCAGAAGCCTTAGCGATAGCATTATAAAGCTGCATACCGATGCTGTTCTGAGGCTTAGCCAGGTTTGATTTTTGCCCGTTTACGTCGTCAAACAAAAAGTCAATCGATTGAACCAAAATGGATTTAGCATTCCAGTCGGTAACTTCGTATTTGATACTGAGTTCATTTTTTTTATAACGGGTGATAAATTCCGCCAGTTTTTTTTCCTCCTCAAGAACAGCTTTAACCCGGTCTCCTCGGCTGAATTCACACTGGCTGCTATCTTCTCTGTTAAAACAGTTCGAATAAGCAAGGCCATCAGTTGAGTAATCATATAAGGCAACTTTGCTCACAAATTTAGAGTTCCACAGATCATCAAAATATTTCGCGGCTACGTCGATAGATTTACTATCAAGTACTAAAGCATCACTGTCTTCATAAACCGGAAGCGCTTCGCCTTTTTTGGTTTTATCCGGTACGCCGTAGTAACCGTTGGCGATATTTCTTCCACCGGAAATCATGTAACGGCCATCAATAATCAAACCTTTGTCGTGCATACGCTTTGCGTAGCGGAACGGCCGAAAAAGGTTAAATGTGTTGTACTCTTTGATTTCAATGTTGTTCTTCTTGTCAGGGTGCAGGTTCAATAAAACCGCAGCCATCGTTTCGCGTAAAATTAGATTGTGCATAGAATCCACTAATATTTTAACTTTAACGCCGCGATCGGCGGCATCTCTTAATAAGGCTAATGCTGCACGCGAGAGCGAGTCATTTTCAATGGTAAAGTACTGAGCACGGATGGTTTCCTGTGCATTCTGGATGTAATCCGCACGGGCCTGAAGAGATTCCTGATTATTATCAAGAAGTACAATTTTATCGGCTAGGGCATTCTGGGCAAATACCGTAATAAGAGCCGTGGCCATGAAACTGCGCAAAGTTTTTTTCATATTGTTCTCCAATTTATTATTTAACAACAAGGTTCAATTATTCAAAATGCAGACCAGATTGCAAGGCAAAGAGCCGTTACCAATTGGATTTGAAGTTTTTAGTTGTAAAGCAATCCGAGCAAAGTGACAAAAATTCGTAACACTGAAAAACGCAATTCTCAGAATGAGACAGTCGGGAATGGCGTATCTCTACGTAGAATCGCCGGAAGTCGATATCTATATAATAGAGGACAAACTTCGGACGCTCCGAATGGTCAGAGGCATTTAATACTATTTGAAATGCGCGACGGATTTGCTGACTTAGGTATATATGGGTATCGGTCATAAAAATATAAAACAAATCAACTTCTTCAGTTCCAATTGGAAACATCAGCTGTCTCATGGAGGAGAACTGAGAAAAAAGCAGCTCGGTCGCGGTCAAAGGCCACTTTCAACCAAAGATCCAATTCACGTTGTATTTAAAGTAAGAAGATTTCGACTTCATTGTAAAAGCTTAAGAGCTCCTAAAAACTTTCGAAATGTAAATAAATTAATTGAGAAATACGCAAAGCATTTTTATATAAAAGTTGAGCAAGTCTCAGTTCAATCTGATCACATTCATTTATTAATTCGAACAACCAGACGGCGAAATTTTCAATCCTTTTTCAGGGTATTCTCCGGTCAAATCGCTCAGAGTTTTGCTCTTCAAGGTTTGTTGAGCACGATGACCGATACCCTCGGGAATGACAATCGTCTCTGGAAAAGCAGGCCATTCAGTCGGGTGGTGCGGGGTTGGAAATCTTATTCGATAGTAAGAGATTATATTCAGCTAAATGAAATGGAGGCGACCGGTAAAATCAAATACAGGAAAAGCAGGCTTCGGGGTATGTCTACTTCCGATTGGCAGATACTTTGGACTTAATGAAAAGTAGACATCAAACCGCAACAAGCAGCCGTTTATCGGCCCCTGTCTAATCCTGAGACGCTTCAGTTCGGCGGTATCTTTCATTAAAGTGGAATAGATCCTGCTTTGAACCTTTCGTTGCGTAAAAAACTATCCTGCCTTGGCAGAAAAACTTTAAGGAGTTTTCAATGAAATCAAAAAATGTATCGCTTTTTCTTTCCACCGTGCTTGTTACGAATATAGTGGGATTTTCGGCCATGGCCGCTAAAGCAGTTGTAGTTGAAGAACAATTGATCGATCAGAGCATTACGGCGCAGTCCAATGAGATGAGAAGAAACCTGAATCAGGTCAATGCTCTTATTAAATCGATCGAAACTTACAGAACTCAGAGTTCCAGTGAAAAACAGGGCGCTTTCGTAAACGCTGCCCGCCTTATGATTACGGTTTTAGGTCTTTCAAGTACAGTGGTTCATCTTAAAAACGTGCAGGCACAATCTTCGGCTGAGTTAACTCTTGCCGCGGTAACTGGTATTCTGGCTACGGTTTTAGAAAACTATGTCAGCACTCAAAAAATCGATATGAACGAAGTAAAGTCGCTTTTAATAAAAAATCAGCAGGAACTTGTTAACTCCATCGGTGGTGCAGTCAGCAAAGAAGATGCAGCCTTGATTTCAGGGGCGGTAGCTCAGTTAGCGCAGATTTCATCGGGCCTTGATAGCCAGATGAATGATATCAAAAGAACAATCGATTCAGGTCAAACTGATGTGGCAATAGTTGCAGTTATTACTTTAGCTCTGCATTACGCAGCTCCGTTTTTACCGCAAAAGTTAAAAGACATCGTTTCGAACAAGGCGCCGAATATGCTGACTCAGGTTTCTAAAACTAAAAAACAAGGTATGCAGGCATTGGGCGGAGCTAATATAGCAACGTTATTATCTACAGTTGCAGGTATGGCCGGTAAGGATTCACAGACTCAATTAGACTCCATTTTATCTAACTTGCGCGTAACTCAGGCCAATTTAACGGCGTCGTTAAAATAATAACAGTGTTTAATGTTTAAATATTTTGTAGCGCTTTCATTACTGGTTATTTCTCTGAGCACACGGGCAGCGCCTCTGTGCTCAGAGCTTTTTCAGCGTGAAAGTGCAATCGAAATTTTAACTACCATCAACGAAAAATATTCACAACAGCTATTCGACAGATCCATAGATGAGAATATTCAAAAGTCTTCGGCTCTGGCCCGCAGTTACAAATTATTTAAACTCAAAAGAATATTTAAAGATCTCGAAAAAAACGGCAGGGGCTTTGATAATTTCGAGCTGGCGTCTTTCGTTTATAAATTGGATAAATTGGCTTTTGCCGACGCAGTGGAAACCGATCTTTCTTTTACTGAAAAACGAATACTCTCTGAAGCCCGCCGGAGTTTGCTGAGCGAAGGTATTATAAAACATTTCGGACTGGATAATCCCAAGTCGGGATTCTTTAAAAAATTCGGTTTTTATTTTTCGCAGAGTTTGAGTTGGAAGTACTGGCGCTGGAGCACTGCTTGGTTAGGAATGCCCAAACTTGTTGGCATCGCATTACCACCGGAACTGGCGCATAAAATTTTATTAGAAGGCTTGGATGCCCACAGAGTAGAAGTTGAAAAATATCTGCCCCAGATTAAAAATCGCGGTTTTTTCAATGTTTTTTCCAAAGTGTACAATGTGGCGCTGATCACATCGCTGTTTACTGTTGTTCCTTACATGACTCATGATTTCTACCAAGAGCAGATGAAGCTCGGGCAGGAAAATGCCTTACAGGTTTTTGCACCGTTGTTGCAAACCAGCCGGGAGATGGCGCAGGTCAACCAGTTGATGCAGCGTGAATCAGGCGCACTGGAAAAATATGTCGCGGCTTATACGGAAAAATACGGAATCGAGCCCACTCAGGAACAAATTGCAGCCGCCAAAGTGGCCATCAGAAAGAAGCTGACCAAGAGCTGACCAAGAGCTGACAGGTTAAACCGAAACAACTTCTTTAATTTCAGGAATTAATTCTTTCATTCGCACTTCAATTCCATCCTTAAGAGTGGCTTGTGAACTGGGGCAGCCGGCGCAAGAGCCCTGCATCCGAAGGTAAAGAATATGATCTTCGTATTTAGAAAAAACAATGTCTCCGCCATCAAGAGCCACAACGGGTTTGATTTCATTTTGTAGAATTCTTTTTATCTGCTTTACGACATCGCTGTCCGTGAGGCTTTCATCTAAACTAGCCTCTAATTTAATCATGACAGGAAGGCCGCTTTCGATATGTTCTCCCAAGAGGCCGGCAAGGGGAGTGGCTAAGATATCCCAATCAACCCAATCCTGCTTTGTTACTGTGACGAAATCTTCTCCAAGGTAAACGGCAGCAGTCCATGGAAAGCCGAAAATTTTGGCAGCCAAGGGGGACTTTTCAGACGCTTCCACATTCGGAAAATCAAAAGACTGATCTGATATCTTTTGGTTAAAATTAAACTTCATTGTGGCTGGATTGGGGGTAGGTTCAAATGTAACTTTCATAGTGCCAATTATTTTATCAGGTGTGTTAAGGAAGTCAAATTATACTGTAAAATTGTTGCTAGTCGCCGCTATATTTACTAAATTTTATGCTTTGTTAATTAATATCAAATTTAGGTCATCATTTAAGGAGATTCTATGACACCCAGAGTTCGCGAAATACTGAGCTGGTACGGAGCAGAGAATGTTGGCGTATTAACTAATATGGCCCGTTTACTGAATACAGGAAAATTAGCCGGAACCGGTAAGCTCGTTATTCTGCCTGTGGATCAGGGATTTGAACATGGGCCGGCTAGAACTTTTGCAAAAAATCCTGATTGCTATGATCCTGCCTATCACTTTGAATTGGCCATTGAAGCCGGCTGCAACGCCTATGCAGCCCCGTTGGGCGCGCTGGAAGCCTGCGCCAGAGACTTTGCCGGTGAAATTCCATTAATTTTAAAAATCAATAATTCAGATGTACTTTTCGGATCTAAAAATCCGATTTCAGCATTAACCTCATCTGTGGAGGATGCGCTTCGATTAGGTTGTGCCGCTATCGGCTTTACAATTTATCCGGGATCTTCGCAGCGTAAACAGATGTATGAAGAAATAGCCGAAGCTTCACGTCAGGCTAAAAAAGCCGGCCTTGCGGTTGTGATCTGGTCTTATGCGCGCGGCGAACAGATTTCCAAAGAAGGCGAAACCGGAATCGACGTCATTGCCTATTCGGCGCATTTAGCAGCGCAATTAGGAGCCAATATTATCAAAGTAAAACCACCAACGGCTCATATTGAACAGGCCGAAGCAAAAAAAGTTTATGAAGCTCAAGGGATCAAAGTCACAACCCTGGCGCAAAGAATTGATCATGTTGTCAAAAGTTGTTTCAACGGTAAGCGCGTGGTTATTTTTTCGGGTGGCGAAGCCAAAGGTACCCCTGAATTATTAGAAGAAGTAAAGCAGTTGGCCATGGGCGGAGCTTTCGGTTCTATCATGGGACGAAATGCATTTCAGCGACCTAAAAAAGAATCTATCGAATTACTTAAAAATGTGATGGAAACTTTTGCCGGTAAAAGCTTATGAGCGATATTCAGGATAACCCGATAAAAGCGGAAAAAAGAAAAAAACTTCACGCCATGCGTGCCAAAGGAATAAATCCTTATCCCTATACTTTTGATAAAACCGCCCATGTCGAACAAATCATTTCGGATTTCAGCAGCATAGCCTCCGGCGAGAAAAAAACCGAATCTGTATTTAAAATTGCCGGCCGTCTCATGACAAAGCGTGAAATGGGTAAAGCCAGTTTTTTTAACGTGCAGGACGTAACAGGCACTTTGCAGTGTTATGTTAAAGTTGAAGAACTGTCTGAAATCGACCGAGCCACTTTTGATCTGATTGATCTGGGTGATATCGTAGGAATTGAAGGCTTTGTTTTTAAATCGCAAAAAGGCGAATTGTCTCTGTATGTAAAATCCTTTCAGATTCTGACTAAAACTCTGGAACCACTGCCCGAAAAATTTCACGGTATTCAGGATATAGAAATAAAATACCGTCATCGTCATTTGGATTTAATTTCCGATCCCGAATCAAGAAAAGTTTTCGTTACCCGCGGAAAAATTATCAAAGCTATCAAAAAATTTCTTGATGATCGCGGATTTATGGAAGTTGAAACTCC
>JAYTFA010000317.1:0-4534 GCA_043734765.1 Pseudobdellovibrio sp.
ATTGAGATTAAGTCTTCGTCATCAGCGGAATTTATAAACGCAGTTAGAACCTTAGAGCCAACTTTCGGAGGCACTAACCTGGAAGATATTAAGGCCCCCGAATGTTTTGAAATCGAAGAAACCTTAAAAAAAGAAATGAATATTCCGGTGTTTCACGATGACCAGCACGGTACTGCTATTGTCAGTGGAGCCGCTCTCCTGAACGCCTGTCAGATCATCGGCAAAAAACTTTCAGATATAAAAATTGTTGTGAACGGCGCCGGTGCGGCCGCTATTTCCTGCGCGAAAATATTTGTAAGCTTAGGTGTCAAAAAAGAAAATCTTTTAATGTGCGATTCTTCCGGTGTGATTTACAAAGGCCGCACGATCGGCATGAATAAATACAAAGAGGAATTTGCCAATTCAACCGAAAAACGCACTCTGACGGAAGCTCTTAACGGAGCCGATGTTTTCATCGGCCTTTCGGTGGCAGGAGCCGTCAACGGTGAAATGATAAAACTTATGAGCAAGGACCCATTGATTTTTGCAATGGCCAATCCCGATCCTGAAATCACTCCCGCTCAGGCCCGCGAATCAAGGCCGGATGCGATCATCGCCACCGGTCGATCGGATTACCCCAACCAAGTGAACAACGTACTGGGCTTTCCCTCAATATTCAGAGGAGCTTTGGATACAAGAGCAACTCAGATTAACGAAGAAATGAAACTGGCCGCATGCCATGCTCTTGCCAAACTCGCGCGTGAAGATGTACCAGATACAGTCTCGGCCTCTTACGGTGGGCAAAAATTTAAATTCGGGCGGGATTATTTAATTCCCAAGCCTTTTGATACCCGGGTTTTAATGTGGGTCGCTCCTGCTGTAGCAAAGGCCGCGATGGATTCAAAAGTTGCCACAAAGCCAATTACAGATTGGGAAGCTTATCGCGACAAACTCGAAGCCATTCAAGGGCCACAAAAAGTATTTATCCGTTCAGCCGTTCACCGGGTTCATGAAAATGCAGAGCGAATTGGCTCTCTTCCTAAAATTGTTTTTCCGGAAGGAACCAGTTCGAAAATTTTAAAAGCGATCCGGACCTGCATCGAAGAAAAAATCTGTATTCCCATAATCATCGGCTCGGCAGAAAGAATCCGGGAAAAAGCCAATGAGCACGATATCGATTTAGCCGGGGTTGAAATCATCTATCCTTCAAATCATCCGAAGTTCATGCAATATGCACAGGAACTTTTTAAACGACGCCAGCGTAAGGGCATTAACATCAAAGAAGCCGAACGCCTGATGCACGACGGAAATTATTTTGCCTCTATGATGATTGATCAGGGCGATGCCGATGGGATGATCAACGGTGCCACAACAAATTATGCGGAAGCCGTTAAGCCGGTTTTACATACTATCGGATTGGCTCAGGATTCTGTCCCTGCAGGTCTGAATATTGTACTGGCCGACAATAAACTTTTATTCTTTGCCGACACCACTATCAACTTTGATCCCAGCGCTGAACAATTAGCCCGTATCGCTGTGCAAACGGCGCAGGTGGCTGAATACTTCGGACAAAAACCCCGCATTGCCATGCTCAGTTATTCAAATTTTTCCGGCACCGCAGGAACCCCTGCAAAAATGAAAAAAGCGGCGGAACTTGCGAAAAAACTCCGCCCTGACCTTCAGATTGATGGCGACATGCAGGCTGATACAGCCGTAAATGCTGAAATTCAAAAACGCATTTTTCCGTTTTCGGGTTTGCAGGGCGAAGCTAATATTTTAATTTTTCCTAACCTCGAAAGTGCCAATATCTCTTACAAGCTGTTACAGCAGCTCGGCAAGGTAGAAGTTTTAGGACCGTTCTTGCTCGGAGTCAGAAGAGCTGCTAACGTTTTACAAAGAACAACTACAGTTGAAACGATATTCAGCTCAATTGTTTTAACGGCTTTAGAATCGCAATTTATTACTGACTGGAGAAATAAAAAACATTGAATCTACTCAGAATTAACGAAAAAGATAAAGTCATAGTTGTCGGAGTAGGACTTAAATCTGATCCTGTTACCGAAATCAAAGAAAATCTCTGTGAACTCGAAGAGCTTGTAACTGCTGCGGGCGGCGAAGTCATAGGTTCTACTGTGCAAGTGCTCCCTCAGTGGAACCCCAGCACGCTGATCGGCAGCGGAAAAGTTTTGGAAATTAAAGATATGGTCTCCGAAAGCCAGGCACAACTCGTGATTATTGATCACCAACTCTCAGGAATTCAAACCCGAAACTTACAGGACCAGATCGGTTGTAAAATTTTAGATCGCTCTCAACTTATTCTTGATATTTTTGCCCAACGGGCGCGAACTTACGAAGGAAAATTACAGGTAGAACTGGCTCAATTGTTAGATCAGATGCCACGCATGATCGGCGCCTGGAATGATTCTCTGTCGCGCCTCGGCGGCGGTATTGGCGTAAGAGGCCCGGGAGAATCCGCACTGGAAAACGATCGCCGGCGCGCCAAAGAAAAAATTTCCATTATTAAAAAAAAACTCGATGAGGTTTCGCAGCAGCGAGCGCAACACAGACAATCCAGAAAAAGAAATGAAATACCTAGTTTTGCATTGCTCGGTTACACCAACTCTGGAAAAAGCTCCTTACTGAACAGACTGACCGGCGCGCAGGTTCTTGCAAAAAATATGGTTTTCGCAACGCTTGATCCAACAACTCGAAAAGTATTTCTGGATGAGGGCCCCCCTGCCGTTGTAACCGACACGGTGGGATTTATCCGCAAACTGCCGACACAATTAATTGAAGCTTTTAAAGCCACACTTGAAGAGTCAGCTGAGGCCGATATCCTCCTTCATGTTATTGATTTGTCTTCGCCCAATATGGATCGGCAAATTGAAGTTGTGGACGGACTCATAAAAGAATTCAAATGGGAAAATAAAAAAATTATTCATATTTTCAATAAATTGGATATTGCACCTATCGACCGACAGTTCCGTGTTAAACATTTTCCGCGGGTTTTCGTCAGTGCACTCACCGGCCAGGGTTTTGAACAACTGAAAAAAGTAATGGCAGATTCAATTAATGAAATGCAGACCCAGGTGGAACTTTACTTTGACCGTCAGAATGAGTACCGACTTTACGACCTGGGTCGCGAAGCCAAAATTATCAGAAAAGAAGCTGCCACCGAAGGCACCATCTGCATCGTCATGATGACCCCGACTTTAATGAATAAATGGAGAGATTTTCTGGTCAAATAGTGACTGTTTCAGACTGAGTCAATGTCATACGTTTATACAACTGTCGCTTAATATCACCCCTGGTCTCAGATCAGTGCATGGCTCTGGTAGTGTAGTTGATTTGAGTAGGCAGAGGTTTTGCTTTAATGTATATTAATGATTCTGAGACAACTTCAAAGCCTTTTTAAATTAGTCTGTTTAGTACAACTTGTAGTTGCTCTGCATGCGCGAGCTTCAGATGACCAACCTAATCTACCTTTCAGGTTTACAAATACTAAAACAGTTCACCTCAGAAATAACAACCTTTCTAATCCCGAAGTGATCGAAATCGGCTCCCAGATCAATATTGATCCCAAGTTCTTATTAGAAAATTTGGGAACTGAAACTCCAAACCAGGAGCAAGTGCAAAGACTGCTTCTTAATCCCGGCGAAGCCTCTAAAGACAGAATTGTCACGCAACGTTTTATTGATGCTTCAAACTCGAAAGCAAAAAACGATTATTTTTTTCCTGTGATTATTAAAACCAAATCAGGACAAATAAAAGCAGGTAAAATGGCTTTTCATGCCTACAGCCGAACAGGAATGATCGAAATCGAACGAGCCGATGGCCGTGATCCGAAACAATATCAGAGTTCAGAGATAACTTCTCAAATCAAAGCCCTCATTGAACAGAACAAATCTGCGACTGAATCTCAGGGCTGCGCGGATTGTTCTAATAGCAGTGCCTCTAAACAAAATCAGGGTCTCTCGGATATTGCAAAGGCCCTCAATGCCAACTCAGAGACATCAACTAACCCTCTCTGGGCAAGATACAGTGAATTCGCGAAAGAATTCTCTACCACACATAAAAATATTTCCAAAGCCCAAGCTGGCTATTATAAGAGGCTTTTTGTAAAATCAATGATTGAAAAATTCGGCGAAAAAGACACCGGAAATATTCTTGCGGCCTTAACGGGTTTCGGTGAGGCGCCTCATCGAAATGCACCCGAAACACAAATCGCTGAAATTGCCGCCGTTTTAAAAGTTATCGATAACCGCGCTAATAACAATTTCCGCAATAAAAGCCGAACATTGCGAGATATCGGGATTTCTGAAAGTAAAGATGCCCGCCTAACCACAATTCTTGCGGATTGGCAGTTTTCTGCATGGAACGACAAAGATAATAACTTAAGACAAATTTTAAACTTCAATCCGGATACATCGGATAAACTAACAAAACGTAAAATAGCACTTTCCTTTGAAGCTCAAACTATGATGCAAAATGGAAAAATAGAGTTTATCGGAAAAATGAATGATTCTAAACTGCAGCATTACCATGCTAATTATGT
>JAYTFA010000318.1:0-2889 GCA_043734765.1 Pseudobdellovibrio sp.
ATAAATTCTACGACAAGTCTTTTTTTGGCCTTGTGGGTATTCCTGCTCACTTCGGCAGTATTTTTATCCAGAGTTTGGCGTTCTTGTCTCTTATTTTAAACTTTTTTTTACTTTATAAATTTTTTAGAAGTTAGCGGGAAATGAATTATGTCGGTTAAATTAAAAAAAATATGTTGGTCTGTTACTTTATTTCTTATACTTAATCCTATTATTTCCGTATTGATGTTGGTGTTGTATTTAATGTTTTCAAATTCCTATAATTTCAATCAGGTTCTAGGGGTGAGCATTTTCGGTGTTGTATTTGCTGTATTGACGAATTTAAGTATTACTATGGGTTATCATAGATTGTATGCCCACAAATCTTTTGAAGCTCATCCCGTGCTGCAGTGGATTTTGTTATTTATCAGTTCCGGTGCTTTTCAGGGCTCTGCTTTGAAATGGGCCAGTGATCACAGAATACACCACAAGTATGAAGATACCGATAAAGATCCATACTCAATTAAAAAAGGCTTTTGGTACGCACATATGGGTTGGATGATGACTCATGAAGCGGTGAGCTTGCCTATTCAGGCTCCTGATCTTGAAAAAAATAAACTTATTAAATTTCAGGATAATAACTATCTGATATGTGCGATTGCAGTGGGGTATATTTTTCCGTTATGCGTAGGCTGGCTCTTAAATAATGCTTTTTTAGGAATAGTAATAGCCGGTGGATTGAGAATCTTCATAACTCAACAGTCAACTTTTTTTGTAAATTCATTAAGTCATACTCTCGGAAAAACTCCGTACTCTGTTGAAAAAACAGCGAAAGACAGTTTAATTGTTGCGTTTTTAACTCACGGCGAAGGCTACCATAACTTTCACCATAAGTTTCAATTCGACTACAGGAATGGTATTAGATGGTATCACTGGGATCCGACAAAATGGACAATACAATTAGCAGCATTAACGGGGCTCGCGAATAAATTAAAAACAGTTCAGTTTTCCGAAATTATGAGAGCCAGGCTGGAAGTTGAATCCTTAAATTTTAAAAATTCTAATCTTTACAAAGAAAAACTTGAGCCGTTATCTATGAAACTCATTGAAGCACAAGCACGCTTTGAAAAGCTTAAAAAAGAATACTCAGCAGCAAAAAATCAAAAAGTTATTGAATTGAAAGCTGAAATCGAACTCATGCATATTGAAATACAGTCGATGAAGAAGTCGTGGAAAATATTAATTAAAATGGCACAAATCACATCTTAGTGTTTTTTTTCTTTCCGGATTTCTTTGAATTTATTTTTGTCATCAACAAATACAACTGTTGGTTCGTGTGATTTTGCTTCCTTAAGATCCACCGAAGCATATGCAATAATTATCACTTTGTCGCCTTTATGAACCAATCTGGCGGCCGCGCCATTCAGACAGATTTCACCTTTTTTGCCTTCAATAATGTAGGTCGAGAACCTTGCGCCGTTGTTACAATTAACAATGTCGACCCTTTGATTGACAATCATTTTTGCTTTGTTAATAAGGGCAGGATCAATGGAAACAGAGCCTTCATAATTGAGATCAGCGTCAGTCACCGTAGCTCTGTGAATTTTTGAATAAAGCATATCGATTTTCATTTTTCAGCTCCTACATAATTTGATTTGTTGCTTTGCGAGTTCATTTGCAGAGCAAGCAGATTTCCTTTTAAGACCAGGTCAGGAATTATCGTGTTAAAAATTTTTTCCTTTTCAAATAAACTGGAAAAACCACCTGTACCGATCACAAATGCCTTTTCACCTTTGAAGCACTCTTGAGTGACGCGTAGGATAATTTCTCTCATGGCACCTAAATGTCCATAGTAAAGACCGGACTGAAGACTTTCGACGGTTGACTGTCCTAATGCTTCATTTTTTTCAACAATTTCAACGGAAGGAAGTTTTGCGGTTTTAGCCTCCAGTGCTTCCATACCTAATTTCAAACCGGCGATGATGGAGCCTCCTAAATAGTCTCTGTCTTTGGAAATTGCACAAAATGTTGTTGCAGTTCCTAAATCAACTAAAATTAAGTGTTGGTTAGGGTAGAGGCATGTAGCTGCAATTGAATTGGCGATTCTGTCTGCCCCGACTTCCAATGGGTTTCTGTATTTTATTCTGAGACCAGTTTTAACACCCGCCTGCAGTATAAAGGGCGTGATATTAAAGTATTTTTGACAGGCCCCTTTAAGGGAATAAATAACCTCTGGAACCACCGAACACAGAACGATCTGCTTTATTTTAGTTGGATCGATTCCGTTTTCACGAATAACCATTCTTAAAAAAACACCGACTTCGTCAGAAGATGACCCTTGTTTAGAACTTCTCCGAAATGAAATGAGCATTTTTTCGAAACCCTGTGGACCCTCAAAAACCCCGCCATAAACCTGTGTATTTCCTACATCCAACGATAGAATCATAGTACCTCCTGAGTCTGTACAATTTCCTGAAATATAAAAGCGCTGAGGCTTTGGATACTTTCAACATTTTTATAATCTAATTTTTTGTCAAATACCCGGTATTTGTAACTTTGATTTTTAATGTCTGACCAGTCATTTTGAATTACATAATTGCAATCCGCCAAATTGAACAGAGAAGACACTTTTGCATTAATTAATGATTCATCCATGGTGGAAGTTAATTTAAATGCAAATAAGCCGGAGTTAGGGCTTATTTTTTTAATTTCATTTATAAGTTTAGGATTTCTCTTCAGGGTTAAAGTGAGTTCCGTTTCTGAACTGTTGATCTTGCCGGGTTGAGGTGCAACTGAATAATCGCTGACGGCTGCTGCATGAATAACATAATCATAATCGGTCTCTGATAATTTGGCTTTTAAGAGTGTGTCTAAATCGTTAAATGTTTCAAAGGCAAAGTGTTTGCAACTGCT
>JAYTFA010000319.1:0-1537 GCA_043734765.1 Pseudobdellovibrio sp.
ACTAGTTTGACAAATCTAAAAGTTAAAACCTTATTTAAAACTCTCTTCGTCTTCGGCACTCTCTATCTGCTGCCGCAATTATCATTTGCGCAGGAATCCAATCTCGCAAACATCCAAAGCCACAGCACCCTCGATCAACTCACTGAAGTTCAGGAAAAAAATAAATACGCCCAAATCAAATATTCCATTGCAGCAGTAAAACTGGCGCAAGAAGGGGCTTATAAATTTGCCCATGGTGGCGAATGCCAGTTGAGCTGTCCAGAGGGTTGCTGCGATTCGAGCGCAGGCCTGGTGCTTGAAGGCGGCATGTTTATGCTCTTGAATAACCAAGCCACCACTCAATCCAAATCGCATCAACTGGTGGCAAGAGAATCGTGCAATATTTATAATAAATTTGCGGTCACTCCAAAGAACTGTGCGGCAGAGGTTAAGCCCTTTGATTTAACAAAACCCGATGCAAGTTGGTTTGATGACAAAGGTAAGTGTAAATCGTCTGCCCCGCCGGAATGTAAGATGATCAGCTTAGTTCCGGGAAGTTCAATCTATGCGAGCAAACAGATCAACTGCAAAAAAAATACTGAAAATCCCTGCGACCAGGATTTTTACTCAACTTATAAATCAAACCCTGACGGTTCGATTACGGTCAAGACCTCCGGTAAACCTGTTAATTTATCAATTGATAGCTTTAAAAATATAAACTCTCTAACGAAGGCCGGAGTGCCATCGGAGTTAGCCGAATCTCTCCTAAGCCAGTTCGGCAAAATAAAAAAGGATATTTTAGGAAATTCAAAAATAGAACTGGCTTCGTTGAACAGTAGTTTTATGAAAAAAGAAGATCCTAAATCGCTTAATTCTGAACAAGTATTGGATCAAATGAATAGCACTCATGTGAACGTCTACGATACCCCGGTTGAAAAAAGAATTCCGGCCGAAAACCTCACCCGAAATTTCAATGGAGAACCGATTCATGTATCCACTTCAAATATATTTGAAATTATGGCCAGCCGGTACAAGAAAACCGCCGCCACGCTGCTGCCCTAGGTTTGCGGATTTTCTGTGCCCATAGCCCGTCGAACGCGCTTGATCAATTGTTCTTTGGTGGGTGGCTTTATTATATAATCGGTAATTCTTAAAGCGCGAGCTTTTACAACATCATCCATGTTTTTACTCATAGTCAGCATAAGAACCGGAATGTCTTTTGTGGCTTCATTTTCACGGATGATGCTCAATGTTTTAAATCCGTTGATGCCCGGCATATTAATATCCAAAATAATGAGATCGTATTTATACTTACTTATTTTTCCAATTGCGGCAGCGCCATCCCCGGAAACATGAATAACCCACCCCTCATTTTTGAGAAACTGATTTAGCAATTGTTGAATATGAATATCGTCGTCGACGATCAATATTTTTTTATCCACTTTTTTGCAGACTTTCGAAATACTCTTCCGATATTTTTTTCATTTCGGACAAAGTGGGCTCGATCAGCAAAACCGCTAGCTGGAATTGTTCGTTTAACTCTTTCAGATTTTCGGTT
>JAYTFA010000320.1:0-1826 GCA_043734765.1 Pseudobdellovibrio sp.
TATCATTATTTTGCGCCAGCAATACAGTTTCATTTTCTTCGAGTCCGGATAAAATTTCGGTTAGTTTGCCATCGGTAAGGCCCAGCTTAACTTCTTTAGTTTCAGGTTTACCGTCGGTTTTAACCTGAACATTCGGCTTTCCGCTTTCGTATTTTATAAATTCATTGGGGATTACCAGAATATTTTCCTTGGTTTCACCGAAAAAAGTAACATTCGCCGTCATACCGCTTCTTAAATAATCAATTTTTTCATTTGGTAAAACATAAATGATATAGGTGGTAACGTTGTTTACGGTTTTGGCTTCGTAAGCAATCTGGTAAACCTTTGAATCCAGGTCCTGATCAAGGTACGCATCTAAAATGACGTGAGCTTTTTGGTTAATGTGAATCTGAGCCAGGTCGGTTTCATCAACCTGAGCCTGAATAATAAGCCTGTCGGCCATTACTAAAATAGCGTCATTGGTTGTAAAAGTTTGCCCCGGCTCTATACTACGTAAAATAATATTACCGTTCAAGGGTGCAATAATCGGCGTTGGCCTGTAGATCTCTTCCCATTTTTTTACTTCTTCTATGCCTTGCGAACGGGCCGAATCCAACAAAACAGCTCTTTCTGTGGAACTCACCCATGCCAAAATTTCGCCTTTTTTTACTTTTTGGCCTTCTTTTACTAAAATTGTTTCAGCTCTTCCGGAAAGCGGTGACTTAATCTGCAATCGATTTTCGGGTTGTACGGTTCCGGTCGCTAAAATCTTAAGTGTAATTTTATCTTTTTTAATCTGCGCTTCTTTGTACTGGATCGGTTTAGCTTTGAAGTAAAAAAACCAAACTGCGAAGGATGCTGTAACGGCAACTAATACTGATATAATTATATATTTTTTTTTCACTGAAACACTCCGATGCCTTGCGCTTGTTCCCACAAAGACTGTTTGATGATCCTGTCTTTTTCACTACTGAGCATTTCTTTTTGTCGGGCTATTAAGTCTGTTTCAACAATGTCCCACTGTTCAAAAGTTAAAAATCCATTCTTATATTTACTACGGGACACTTCAGCTCTGAGAACCGCCGCCCGGCTGAACCCCTCACTTATTTTTTCTTTTTGGATGGCCTCAACGTAGTTGTAATAGGACTGTTTTACAAAAAGACCGGTTTTCAAGTGGCTGCTTTTAGTTAAATACTTATTACTTTCAAATTTTGCGTCCGCAGACCGGTAGCTTGATACGGTTCTTAATCCATCAAATAGAGGAATTGAAAGCGTTAAGCCTACACTCCATCTGTCCTGATCAGGAAAAAACGTTAAACCACTGTAGCCATAACTGCCAGTCAGATCCAGACTCGGCAGAAATCCTGATCTGGTGATTTTTAAATTATATAACGAGGCCGCTTCATCATATTGAGCGCTGAGAACATCCGGGTGCTGGTTGGCTATAGAATTAAAATCAGGAGTTTCTTTTTTTAATTCATCTTTTGCAATATTATCAGAAATAGATATCGCTTCATCTGAGCTAAGACCCAGAACCCGTTTCAGGTTTTCCGTTGCAACGTCTTCATCATGGGTGGTCTTTAAAACATCAAAATCAGCAGATTCAACATAGGATTGCGATAAGAGTAAGGACCCCTTGTTTTCGCGCCCAACGTCGTACTGTAACTGAACATTACGCTTATTTTCCATTCTGCGTTTTAAAATATCAGCCACTAATTTTTTGTAATCCTGAATATAAAAAACTTCGGCATAAGCCTGTTTTAATTCCTGACTTAATTTTGACCGGACAGAGTTCAATGTTGCCAGCGCTTGCCGAGTATTAATTTTTTTCAGAAAATAAGTATTTA
>JAYTFA010000321.1:0-2501 GCA_043734765.1 Pseudobdellovibrio sp.
AGGGCTACCTTCTTTGCAAGGAATATTTGTAAGCACGCGACATTAGTTTACTCTAACTCTGCGCCGCTTGCTTGAATAATCATTATCGGATTAAAATAAGAGCATCGATTCGGAAAGTATTTATGAAAGTAAAAAATTGCGAGTGTTGTTATATGCCAATGGCAAAAGATACCAGAGACAGCGGTTCAGACAAGTACTGCAGCTACTGTTTTGTTAACGGAAAACTCATCGCCGACGGCATGAATTTTAAAGAATTTTAAAGAATTTTAAAACCAGTCTTACAAGGGTATGTGCGAAGGTGGAATGAATAAATTCACGGCCTGGATTTTTTCGCAATTTATCCGAATTGCTCCTTAATTGGAAAAAAACGAAACGCCCAGACATGAAAGTGACGACTATTTTATATGTACGGGATCAGAAAACGGCGACTGAATTTTATTCGAAAGCTCTGAATTAAAAAAAATTATTCAGCACTACAGTATGCTCGGTTTGTTTTTGATTTCAGGTTTTACTGAGATCGAAAAACTCGAGCTGCCAGCTTTGAGTTTTTTCAGCTTGCTTGCTCGTTGGCTTATCCCGTGATGATATAGAAATCTATTTTATCCGAACTATCGTAGGGAGCCGTTGCACCTAACGAATTTCACTGATTTTTGAAATTTGTGGTATGATTATGATTTACCGAGAGTGTTTTGCCAGTTTTTGAATAATCGGATCCATTGCAGCTGAATTGCTCAGTCTGCTGATTGATTAAAGTTGTCGAAGTTCCCGCCAAGCTAGTTCGCACGCTGTGCTCCTGCGGGTTCATCTCGAAGTGTTGTTGAGTGAAGTCATAACTTGATTTAAAAACTAATGATTTGGAAAATGATAGTTTTTAAATTCTTTGTACAGACGATCAGGAACGACAACGTCTTTCATATTTGGATCACTTAATGCTGCGTACCCGATATCAAAATCAAGCGTAACTATGAAAAGTAGTTTTGAAGATTTAAGTGCGTTTAAAATCATTGAATCACTAAATGCAGTGCCGGAGAACTCACAAATGTTAATAGCGTTGTCCCAGCCAATTGCTGTATTAAATAAATTAACCTGAGATGCTTCATTCGGGCTGATATAAAGAACTCCACGGTCAATCAAAGATTTGTCAGCTATGGCAAGTCTGTTTTTTAAAAATGCATCACAAATTTCAAGCCAACCTTTTTGTCCTGAGTGCGACCCAGCAGAAAACTCTTTTTTAATTTTTTTAAGCTGAGCTTCATTAAAAACTTCATCTTTTTCAGGGTCAGAAATCATGCTTGATTTAAGACTGCCTTTTAGCGTTTGAATTTTTGCTCGTGCGCGACTGGATATTTTATATTCTGAAAAATCATCAGTTGCATCAAACAAACTTTCAGACAGAATCAATCTTCGTTGAAATTCAAGATATTCAGAGCGCGTGTTGACTGTGGCAAATAATTGATAATTTTTAAACTGAAGTATTTCCCAAAGCTTGATTACTTCAGCGTGCGAATCGCGCATTTCGTAACTTGCAGAAATTAAAATATTTGTATCAAGTATTGTACCTTTTGGAGCGCCTTGTTTTTCAAGGCCTGTCAAATAGAATTCAATTTTAGAAAATGGAATAACTTGCCCCAATTAAACCTCAGGTTGTCTTGCAATTTTACGATCAGGAATTTCTTTTTGCTGTTCTTTTTCAATTTCTTCAAAGACCTTATTTAATCGGTCAATTTGTTCAGGTGTAAGTTTACGTTTACGACTGGCTTTTAAGTCGCTCGCTAAAGTACGGATGCTTTTAGGTGTTTTTGTCTTCATTTTGGAATCCTCCATTAAGCATCAATATACCACAACTTTATAGGCCGTAACGGCTTGGAAGTACAGGCTTTTTCGGCGTATGTATTTTGCTAAAACAAGATATAGCAGCTATCGCCATTTATAACCCACATAGAATAAAAACATAATAAAAAAACTGTCGGTAAAATTAATTACCAAGCGCGTGTCTGCGTAATATTACTTTCCATTTGACTGAGTATGTAGTTAATATGAACAGATTCATTGGTGTCAGTGACGGCCGCCTCCACCATATGACGATGGTCAAAAGCCGTCAGATTTTTAATCCCTGTACTCTAGTCTATCCCAATACACAAAATCTCTCTTAACGAAACTACCCAGCCAGCTCCTCTTATATTAGAGGCCGGTATATAGATGAGCGCGGGATGGCTCTTGGAGATTTGGTTCTGGGGCGGTAAAAAATTCAAACCAAGGTGTTAGGAAAATAACAGGTAAAAAAAATATCAAAATCATATATATTCACGAAAAACAACCAACTACAAGACGTAGACCTTAAATGCGATATCGACCGAGCACTTTTTTTAACTGGTAAAATTGGCACCAAAGATTTATTCGGGGCTGCTAAAATAAAACATGTCGGCTGCGATAAAAAAACATTTTCTAAAGAAGCTAAAAAAATAAATGAAGATGGGGATTCACATTAAACTATCTGAAGC
>JAYTFA010000322.1:0-6404 GCA_043734765.1 Pseudobdellovibrio sp.
TACTGAATCAGAATTTCTGCATTAATCAGCATGCCCACCGAAACAAAAAATATGGCCGCAAAAAGGTCGCGCACCGGATGGATCAGTTTTTCTATTCTCTCGCCCTCTTTGGTTTCCGAAAGTAAAGACCCCATAATAAAAGCGCCCAGTGCAGGTGAAAATCCCACTCGAACTGCGATGATCACCATTAATAAACAAAGCCCTAGAGCCACAACCAGAACCGTTTCATCACTTAAGAGATGTCGGATACGGCTCATAAAGGGCGGCAGTAGATACATCCCCACCACAAATGATAGAATTAAAAAGAAAGCCAGTTGCAGGCCGGACAGCAGCAGATCAACTCCTGACAAACTACGGGAAATCGCAACTGTCGAAAGAAACACGAGTATAAGTATAGCAACAACATCTTCAATGATCAGTACTCCGAAGACTAAAGAAACGAAGCGACGCGATTTTAATCCTAATTCATCAAATGCCCTGACGATGATCGTCGTCGACGATATACAGAGAATCCCGCCTAAAAAAAGACTGTCCATCACGCTCCAGCTTAATAGCCGACCGGCAAGATATCCAATTCCCAGCATAAAAATAACTTCAAAGATCGCAGTGATGGACGCCGCTTTTCCGACCTTCGCCAATTTTTTAAAACTGAATTCCAGACCCAACCCGAACAGCAGAATGACCACGCCGATTTCGGCCCAGATTTGCACGGACGTGGTGTCTTTAATCGACGGCATGAACGGGATATTAGGACTTAAAATAAAACCTGCGATTAAATATCCTAAAACCACAGGTTGCTTTAGTTTCTTAAATAGAATAGTAACGACAGCCGCCGTTACTAAAATGGCACCCAGGTCCTGTATGAGTTGCGGCAAGTGAATCACAAGTTATACTAAGCTTAATTGATATTTTCGTACAAGAGCAGAAGCAGAGACAATATTTTATCTGCCGCCCGCTAAATCCACTGCCATATTAAATATCAATGCGCCGGGTTTCGAATCTTTATTGTCGAGACAAAAATACCCTTCACGTTCAAATTGATACCGTTTATCAAGAGTTGCTTGGGCCAATCCAGGCTCAAGCTTTGCATTTTTTATCACGGTTAATGAATTTTTATTTAAATTCGACTTCCAATCAACACCTTCCGGAACCTCTTCAGGCGCAGCAACCGAAAACAGGCGTCCGTAAAGCCTGACTTCCGCTTCAACGCATTCTGTGGCTGAAACCCAGTGAATAATACCCTTGATCTTGCGTCCATCCGCCGGAGGCTTCCCGCCCAGCGTGACTTCATCGTAATCACAGATCAATTCTGTGATTATGCCTGCCGAATCTTTTTTGACTTCTTTACATTTAATAACGTAAGCATTTTTTAAACGAACTTCTTTACCGGGACCGAGCCTAAAAAAATCTGCATCCGGATTTTCCATAAAATCGGACTGATCGATATAAATTTCTTTAGTGAAATACATCTTTCGCTTTCCTGCTTCAGGTTTTTTAGGATGAACAGCAGGCTCCAATTCTTTTTTCATATCGGCAGGCCAGTTCTCAATTGTGACTTTCAGCGGATAGAGCACGGCCAGCGCGCGATCTGAAATTTCATCCAGGTGATCGCGAACACAGCTTTCAAGTATTTCAAAATCAATAATACTTTCGGCTTTTGAAACACCGATTCGCTTAGCAAATTTCTGCATGGACTCAGGTGAATAACCGCGGCGGCGCATTCCCGAAATGGTCGGCATACGCGGGTCATCCCAGCCGGTTACTAAATTTTCTTTTACCAATTGCAATAATTTACGCTTGCTCATCACCAGGTAAGTCATATTCAGGCGTGCAAACTCATACTGTTTGGGCTGCGCCGGCACCGGTAAGTTCTCAATACACCAATCATAAAATGGTCGGTGATCCTGAAATTCAAGTGTACAGATTGAATGAGTTATTTTTTCGATAGCGTCTGAAAGAGGATGCGCAAAGTCATACATCGGATAAATACACCATTCGCTGCCGGTGCGGTGATGTGTGGTTTTGCGGATGCGATACAGAAGTGGATCCCGCATGTTCATATTGGGCGACTGCATGTCGATTTTAGCCCTAAGTACATGAGCCCCTTCCGCAAATTCACCGGCCTTCATTTTTCGGAGCAACTCCAGATTTTCAGCTACGCTTCGCGAACGATAAGGCGAGTCTTTACCGGGCCGGGTGAAATTACCGCGATACTCTTTTAATTCGTCTTCATTTAAACTGCAAACATAGGCTTTATTTTGTTGAATTAAATATTCAGCCCAGTCGTATAACTGCTGAAAGTAGTCGGAAGCAAAGTACCTGTTTCCGGTCCAGTCAAAACCGAGCCATTTAACGTCGGCTTGAATAGACTCAATGTACTCCGTTTCTTCAGTTTCAGGATTAGTATCATCAAATCGCAAATGGCAAACACCATTGTACTCTTTCGCCAAACCAAAATTCAAGCATATCGATTTTGCATGTCCGATATGCAAATATCCATTCGGTTCCGGTGGAAAACGAGTAACAACCCGTCCCTGATACTTGTCGCTTTTAATATCGCTTTCGATAATTTGTTTTAAAAAATTGGGAGCTTCATCTGGTGCTTTTGGGGTCGGCTTGTTAACGTTTGACATAGACGATTATTCTTATGCATAGAGGCCGTCCACGTCAATTATTGAGTCAATTATTGAATAGTAAAAATCAGTTTTTAAGCAATTTATTTAAGCTATTGAGGATTTCGATCACCTCGAAGCGCGCCTGTTCAACCGCTTTGAAATCGCTGAGAGTTTGCCTGTGTGCAACAGGATTGCGTAAATCCTGCAGCCACATCAATTTTTTGCACAGGTTTATAATCAGTGTTTCGTCGTCCGTAATGTGAATCAATGGCTTCTGTACCGCTGCGGTCTTACGGGCAAACATCAAAAAAATAACGGCCCAGGCTCGCAGTCCATCCAGAATCTTAAAGTGCTCATTGATAATCTTAGCATTCAGAATTCCCTGGCCCACCAAATACATTTTATGAAGGGGTAACGACTGCTGATTAAAATGCTTTTCAAGAGAAAGGTTTTTAACCACCCGCTCAAACGAGGTGTTTGAGTCGTTAAGTTCATAAAGATGAATCAGGTTCTGAAACTCATGCAATCGGCCCTCGAGTTTAGGAAATAATATCTTACGTCCGAACTGTTTTTCGAGAATAATATCCAGCGCTTTGCTGTACCCTAAAATGCTCGTAGATTTATCAACAAACGAACTGTACATCTCGGGATGAAAAAATGGTAGCTCTGCTGAACGTAGCGCAGACCTCGCCGTTTCATCATATTGATTGTAACTTGAAATCTTATTAGAAAGTTCGAGATCAATGGCCAGCACTTCTGAGTCGCGTTTTTCATTCTGAACTAATTTGTCCGTTTGCAGGCTCACAAAAAGCCGCTCTTTAAATTCATTTAAAATCAGTATTTGCGGGTGGTTCGGATGCTGATTTATCAAATCGGTTGTTTGTTTAAAAAAATAATCCGCTGTGTTCTCAGGTAACTCAAACCTTCTGCAGATCTGTTCCACAACGTCCGGCTGCTCAATTTGAGTCAGAAAAAAATCAAAAACCAGCCGCTTGGCTCTGAGCCCCGGAATGGATAGTAAGGTATCAATGCTTCTGCCCCGTATAGAGTCCACCGGTGAATTCAGCAGCGCGGAAACATCATCAGCCGATTTCTCATCCTGATAGGATTTAATCGCAATAACCGAGTTCAACTGAATCGCCTGATCCGGATGTTTCAGTGACGCCAGCACAAAAGCTTTAAGGCCCGCAAACGGCAACTTGACCAGTAGTTGAATCAAATGTTTTTGCAATTCGATACTCTTGATATCCCGGGCCAGACCAAGAATATAATTCTCAATATTTTTATTTTTAAGAATCTGAATGTTCTGTGCAGACAAGGCTTTAACAAGCTGTATACAAAAATGTGAGCTGATCAATTCATTTCCAAGACAACTCTCTAACAGCTCCACAGCAACTGCCGAGGGTGATCTTTCAAAATAAAACAGACAACTCGAAACAAGTTCCTTTTTAAATAAATTCTGTTTTATGAATGAATTCACTTTGGGGTTATTTAACGACATCTGAGCAAATGAGCGCACCAAACGTGATTGAACATGGATATCCGATTCGTGACTCAGCAGAGTTTCGATCTGCTTTTCAAAAAGACTCATCTTTTTTTCATCTAATTTATAAACCATACCCCAGTCCAGGTACTGATTAATCACAACTATTTTTTCAGTGGGCAACAGGTTTTTATACTCATCGCTTTTAAAAATTTCGGCAAAAATTTTATCCGCAGAAGGCAGGCAACTGATCACCAGATGAAACCACTGCTCGTTTTTAATGTCTTTTTTTGAATTAATAAATTCTGAGTAAGAATCCGAGTGCTGATACGAAAGACTCGCGCTGAATAATTCAAAATTAACATTAGTTAGACCCTGCAGAAATTCTTTGTACCAATTGGCCGTATTACTGAAGCTGACTTTTGCCAATATATCAAATAACGGTTTCTGCTTATCGGGAGTCATAAACAGATCAAGCCCTGCCCTTACGTCCGCTTCTGAAAAAGTATTGAGTTCAAGCGGCATCGCCGGATGATAGGATTTTTCTTCAAATATTTTCTGCAGGTAATCTTCAGCCTTCCAGTTCGCCCGCAGCATAACCTGATTTTTGACGTTCTGATAGATCTGGTATTCAAATGTATCGGCTGCAAATTTTTTTTCAAATACGGTGATATCACCTAAATTCCGGGTTATTTTTCCCAGCGCGATCAGCGCCGAAAGCGACAGATCCTTAAATTGTGATGTCTGAATTATTTCAGTTAAGACTTTGTTGGCTTCTTTGCATTTAAGTTCGCCCACAGCATATATCAGATTTTTAGTTAGATACTGACGTTGATTTCTGTAAGCCTCTTCAAGGTCCGTTACAAATTGCAGAACCAGGTGCCGGTCGCGCGCTTCGGCCAGGGCCAGCACTACAGCAGGCTTTAAATGTTCGGGGCCTTTTCTGTAAAACTGCACCAGATATTTCCGCGCCAATTCATTTTCAATAAGTCCAAGGGATTTAATGGCCTGTTCAACAATGGGAATATCGTTCGTGTAATGAGTGAGATCAATTAAAAATTCAAATGTTCGCTGGTTCGAGCATTTAATAATATTTTTAATGATCAGTAGTTTACTTTCGCGCCACTGACTGCTGTAAAAAATCTGAATCAATTCGCGCGAAGCATCGGCGGTATTTGTAACCGCCAGCTTTTCAATTGCCAGGTGACGTTCATTTTCACTGAGTGAATAGTAGTTGAATTTTAAATCTTCTGCCGTTTTTTTAATTGCATGACTCATGACCTACATTTCGGCTTAAAACAGACGAAAATAGAGTCCTCATCAGTACCAATTTCAGAGTGTCTCAAAGTGATATAGTGCTCTTACTTTTTTGCAGCCAGATACAACGGCATTACTTTTGGCAAAAGTGCACGAATATCATTGATTCGGGTTTCATCTGAAGGATGAGTAGATAACCATTGTGGCATCTTGGATCCTCCCGAAGCTGCACCCATTTTTTTCCAGAGGTTAACCGCTTCTTCGGGATTGTATCCGGAACGCGCCATCAGTTCCAAGCCGATAGTATCGGCTTCGGATTCCTGATCACGTCCGTATTTCAACGAGAAAAACACGGAAGCAACTAAGCCCAACTGAACATATTTTTCGTCGACCAATCCGCTGACCACCAAAAGAGAAGCGCCAACCTGTTTCGCCATTTCCTGACTGTATCTTTCGCGGCCATGCTCTCTGAGGGCGTGCGCAATTTCGTGTCCCATAACTGTGGCGATCTCACCGTCTGTCAATTTGAGTTGTTCGATTAAACCGGTGTAAACCATCATTTTACCACCGGGCATGCACCAGGCATTAAGTTCTTTAGAGGTAATGACATTAGTTTCCCACTTCCACTTTAAGGCATCCGCTCTGAATATTGCGGTATTGGGAATTAGTTTTTGTGCGATGGCCTGAACTCTCTGAACATACGCCGGGTTGGTGTTGAAAGTGTTTTTTGCTTTTGCATCAGTTTTTATCTGCTCGTATCCCTTTGCGGATTCGACTTCGATTTGCTGAGATGATGCTAATAAAAATTGTTTGCGATTAACACCAACGGCGCCTTCTTCTGTTGAAGTGGCGCACGCGGAAAGAATTAACATAAAGGATAATAGATAAATTTTTCTCATATTAGAACTTTACAAAACTAGCTGAGGTTCGCAAAGCTCTGACTTGTTGAGCTAGATTAGTTTCTTCGGCAATCTCTTCGAGAAACAACGTCTTCTCTCTGATTACAGCCGGCAACGTAGCAGTTTGTGGCATAATTGTACTGACATGCA
>JAYTFA010000323.1:0-3930 GCA_043734765.1 Pseudobdellovibrio sp.
TGTTGATTTTGCAGCCAGCTGAACAGTTGCGATTGTTTCTAAGTACGTCGCAATTTTTTTTTCGAGATCCGTGATGTCAGCGTAACCTATAAAGAACCTTTTGACTATAGATGGAGCCTTGCTTCTTCTGGCCTCCTTCATTTCAACGGCTTCTAACTCGTCTCTCTTAAAATCTTCTATTTTTCCGATTCGCAGAACGGAGCCTTGCCTTTTAAACCCAAGCTTCTTTGATTTAAGTAACAAGATCAGAGCCTGATCCCAGGGAACTTTTTTAAGTTTAAGAGAAACCTTACCATCCACAGATTCATCGATGATCATATTGACGCCGCTCTCTTCGGCTATGAACTTGATAGCTTCCTTAATTTCCATCTGATTGGTTTCTATTGAGATTTTTTTGCCATAAAATCTGTTATTGCTAATTAAAAATTCCTCTAAATTGTCTGAGCTCATGATTCCGGCCATATTTAAATCAACGATTTCTTCCGCAGGTTGAGCTAAGGATTTTCCGTCAATTGCAGAACCCTGCAAATCTTGCGGAGCTGCAGAAGTCGGCTGGTCTGCTGAGGAAGCAACTGCTGCGGCCGCTCCGCCACCGATTATCAAAAGTGTATTGCCTTCCGGCTGAACCATGGGTTCTGGCGATCCGGGCCTTAGTTGGACTACAAATCTCGACACATTTGATCCGGCTTTTTGATAGATATCTACAGAACCGATCGAGGAGGCCATATCTTTTGTATTTAAAGTTCTCTTGAGTTTTTTTGGAATTGTTGAGTTTTCGATCTCAAGAACAAACTGATTAGTGGTGGAGTTTAATCTGGTGGTAAATTTTAATGGCTGATCGGCACCTATAGCAACTGTTCCACCGTTACTGTTGGCCTGATAGGTTACATTAGCTATGGTTGCTATTTTAGACGGCGTTACAGCCGCTGGAGTTTCCTGCGGTATCGGAGTTGGCGCAGCTTCTTGCACCGGAGCCACTTCCGTTAGTGATAGAGGTTGCGGCGGTGGAATTTCAACTGCTGCCTGGGGCTGCGCTGGAGTCGCGACTGGCTCCTGTGGTGCCGCCGTGGTTTCCTGCTGAGCCACATTTTGAGGAGGCTGATCCAGGGTCAATTCATCTTTAACAGGCTCGGCAGGCTTCTTGGCAGAGGCGTTGTCGTCCAAACTATTGAGCTCGTTTTCCAAACTGGAATCCGAAGTATCAGCTGCAGATTCTTTTTTATCAGCTGCAACAGGTTTTGCACCTAAGTCGTCCAAAGACAGGTCTGCCTCAAGAGGAGATGCTGCACTCTCTGCACCTTTACCCGAATTGGCCTCTACAGCAAACTCATCATCAGGCTCAATTTTCTTTTGCGAGGTGCAAGACGTGAAAACAAACGCAAATAGAATCAAACTGCTAACCAGGGCTAATTTCATCATTCCTCCAGAACGAACTTTACTGATTACTTACTCATTCTCAGCTTTGTTTCATTTCCTTTTTCATTCACAACCACTTCACCGTTACTGATCGATGTAATAATACCTTCGCTATTGCCGATCCGGTCGCTCACCTGAAACATATGGAGAGCGCCCTGGCTATCGTTAATCATAGCTTTGGGATTTTTCACATTCCAAATAATCGCAACTAATTTATAGCGTTTTAAAGCCCATCTTTTTTGTGGCGGCATACTTTCATCTACGTAGCCCTCACCTTGGACATCGCCCAATTTTCTTTTTATTTTCAAGTAAAGATGATTCGGCAGCATAAATGGATCTTTTATCCGCGCCGCCACTTTTTTTTCAAGATCTCTGGAATTATTAGGCCCGGCACTGGCTTGCGTGAATGGGCCTGCTTTTGGCGGGGCGGGTTTACCCGGCGTCGGAGCTTGAGGAATAGCAAATTGATTGCCCGGTTGGGCGGCCTGAACTTCTTTAATCGTTTCCTGAATCTGAGTGGCTTGCGACGAAGTCAGGTTATTAGTGTCAATAGCCTGAGCCATTGCTTCCATTGTAAAAAGAAAAAGCGATATCATCACTATTTTCATTTCACACCCGGAGCCGGATTAATCAGTGCTGCAGATTGTTTAAAGCCCACAACTTCGCCTTTAAATCTGATCATATCGTCGTCGATATCCGTCGAGTTTTTTTCGATTACAAAGTTACGAACCTTGAGAACTTTGTCTTCTTTAGTCAGAACATCTAAAAACTTTAAAAATGATTCATAGGTCCCGGTCAGCGTAATATTAAACCTGACTTCTTCAATCAGATCTTCCGGCCTTATACTGTTCGGATCAATCTGTTTGGCAGTTGCAGGTGCCGACTGCACCGTTGAAAGATCGAGTAGATTAACCCCCGAAGACGCCGAGGCATTATTAAGTATTCCCGACATTTGAGTATCTTTAAATTCATTTGGAATTTTAGACTTAACAACTTCTAGATTTCGCGCCAACTGAAGTAAATTTCCCCGCATCTCTTCTTCTTTTTTGATAATTTTATTAACTTCGATCCTTCGGGTTGTTTCGAAATCAACCTGGGTGCTGATAGTGGCAATCTGCGATTCCAACTGCGAACCATTATCAAAATAAACTATGAAATAGGCTACCGTTGCCAAAAATGCGAGAATAAATATTCTTCCTATTGATAATCCGGCGATCAGCTTTAATAACTTCATTGCTGTTTTCCCGAGTTAAGTTGGGCCTTTACGGTAAACACCGTCGTCGAAACGTCGGTTCCTGCAAATCCTTTTTTATTTGATTGGTTCAACGGAATGAGGTTGGTGATGAAATCGACATTTGATAACCTCTGAATGAATGTAGCAATTACTTTTACATCATCGCTTTCCGCATTAATCACCAATAAATTACCATTCAAATCCAATTTGTTAATCCAAACATTGTCGGGCGTAGAAGTTTTTAAATGCTCAAATAATCTGTACTCATTTACTTTATCATGATCAATTTTATTAATAAAATCCATCTGAGCATTAAAACGCGCCTGCTCGATTTCGTATTTTTTAATCTCTTGAGTTAAGCCCTGTTTACTATCATTAAACTGTTTTAATTCATTGTATTTTTGCGTTGTTTCCGCAAGCGTCGCCTGCAAAACAGGAATTGTTTGGTATTCGTATATAAAGAAACCTAATGGTCCTATAAATAATACTAACATCCTCTTTAAAAAATCTTTGGTTACTTGTTTTTGTTCGTCATCGTCCGACATCGAAGTGTTGCCGGATCCACCACCTGGGTTAGCCGCCATTTTATAAGAGTTTAATAGATTTATTTTTATCATTTGTCACCGGCCTGTCTTATGGCCAGACCGCAGGCAATCGAAACAAATGGGGATATCTGCTGTAAATAATCTGCAGATATTTTCCTATTGCCAGATTTAATCATTGTATAGGGATTAAAAGCTTCAAACTGAAGCTTGAGGACATCCATCAAATGATCTATTAAGCCTGCAGTTAAACAAGCCCCACCCGTATAATAGGCTTTGCTGATCAAATGCCCCTGCGCAGTCGCTGTATAAAAATCTATACTGTTTCGGATTTCCTCCGTCACATAATCGAGCGCCATATTCATAAATGTCCGAGTTTCCTCAGGCACTTCTACTGACGAGCTTTGTTGAATCTTCAAAGACTCGGCCTCTTCGAACGTAACTCCCATATTTTTACTGATTTCATTTGTGAAATGAAATCCGCCAACCGGAATATCGCGGGAGAAAATTACTTCACCCTGAAACAAAACCAAAAAATTAGTTATGTTAGAACCGAAGTTAAACAGAGCTACAGGTTCGGCTGTTTTGCCGTAATTCATTTCGAAAACGTTTGCTAACGCCAAACTGCTGACATCTAAAACGGTACACCTTAATCCGGCCTGATTAATGGAACTGAGATAATTTAAAATAAACTCATTTTGAGCTGCTATAACCAGCACATCAATATTATCAGGATTA